>JAPKYG010000019.1 GCA_026394435.1 Methanobacteriota archaeon
TTGCATCCGAAACCCATTTATCTGCAAGGGGAAAAAGATGCGGTTCAAGTTGAAGTCGCGCTGCAATACACCGATGGATACACGGAAAATATCCACACCTTCGCAAATAACATTAACACGATAGAGGGAGGAACACATCTCATAGGATTCAAAGGGGCGTTAACCAGGGTACTAAATGATTACGGACGGAAGAATAAGCTCTTTGATGAGAGTTTTAGTTTGAGCGGGGAGGATTCACGAGAAGGAATCACCGCGATCGTCTCCATTAAAGTTCGTAAACCACAGTTTGAAGGGCAAACCAAGTCAAAGCTGGGGAATTCCGAGGTCCGTGGGATTGTTGAAAGTATCACGTCTGAGAAGTTATCTGAGTTTTTTGAGGAAAACCCACCAGTTGCTCATATGATCATTGATAAAGCGATGCTTTCGAGCAAGGCTCGTGAGGCAGCACGAAAAGCACGGGAGCTTACCAGAAGAAAAGGATTGCTGGAATCCTCTGCACTTCCTGGCAAGCTTGCAGACTGTTCCACCCGTGACCCAAGCCAATCTGAGATTTATCTTGTGGAGGGCGACAGCGCCGGTGGCTCGGCCAAGCAAGCTAGAGATAAGGAATTCCAGGCGATTCTTCCGTTGCGAGGGAAGATTCTGAACGTGGAGAAAGCTCGGATGGATAAAATCCTGAAAAGCGAAGAAATCCTGCATTTGATCACCGCGGTCGGAACCGGTATTGCTGAGGAGTTCAACATTGAAAATGCTCGGTACCATCGGATTATTCTGATGACTGATGCTGATGTCGACGGGGAACATATCCGGATCTTGTTGCTGACGTTTTTCTTCCGGTATATGCGGCCGTTGATCGAGAAAGGATATTTGTATATTGCACAACCACCGTTGTATAAAATAACGAAAGGAAAGACGGTGGAATATGCGTTTTCAGAACAAGAAAGAGTACAAAAAGCTAAACAGCTTGGAGAAACAGGGCTTGGTATTCAACGGTATAAGGGTCTTGGCGAGATGAATCCGCAACAGCTCTGGGAAACGACGATGGATCCTGAGAGTCGGATGATGTTACAGGTAACAATTGAGAACGCGGTAGAGGCAGATGAGTTATTCACAATTCTGATGGGTGAGGCTGTTGAACCACGGAAAGTGTTTATTGAACAACACGCAAAGGATGTGGTGAATCTGGATATCTGAGGTGATGAAAGATGGCTGAGATTAACAAGAAAAACGATCAACCACGTGATATTAACGAGGAAATGAAACGTGCTTTTATTGATTATTCCATGAGTGTGATTATGAGTCGGGCCCTCCCGGATATTCGTGATGGGTTAAAACCGGTTCATCGAAGGATTTTACATGCGATGAATGAAATGGGAATGGGGTATGAGAAATCATATAAGAAATCTGCTCGAGTGGTCGGAGAAGTGCTCGGTAAGTACCATCCGCATGGTGACCAAGCGGTGTACGATTCATTAGTAAGAATGGCTCAGGATTTCTCCTTACGATATCCATTGATTGCTGGTCAAGGTAATTTTGGTTCAGTCGATGGTGATTCTGCTGCAGCCATGCGGTACACAGAAACTAAGATGGCGAAGATCACCAAACTGATGCTGCAGGATATCGAGAAAGAAACAGTGGAATGGCGTGATAATTTTGATGGTACCTTAAAAGAACCTGAGGTTCTTCCAGCGATTTTACCGAATCTTCTTGTGAATGGATCGTCCGGTATCGCCGTTGGTATGGCCACGAACATGGCGCCTCATAACATCTGTGAGGTAATAGATGGTACTATCCGGATGATTGACGCTCCTGAGACATCGACTGCGGAGTTAATGGAGATTATTAAAGGACCTGATTTTCCCACAGGTGGAATTATCTATGGTCGTGGTGGGATCCTTTCTGCATATTCCACAGGACGCGGTTCACTTGTTGTCCGTGCGAAAACCTCCATTGAGGAAGGCGAACAAAAAAATAAAATCATCGTTCATGAGCTGCCGTATCAGGTGAATAAATCTGTTCTCCTGCAAACAATCGCTGAGCTTGTCAAAGAGAAGAAAATTGAAGGCATTTCTGATCTTCGCGATGAAAGTGATCGAAAAGGCATGCGTATTGTCATTGAGTTGAAACGTGACGCTATCGATGATGTTGTGTTGAATCAATTGTTTGAACATACTGAGTTACAATCTTCATTTGGTGTGCTGAATCTTGCGATTGTCAAAGGCGAGCCAAAGGTTCTGATGCTGAAAGAAATTCTTCAGCATTACATTGAATATAGAATAGAAATTATTACGCGACGTACCACCTATGATCTGAAGAAAGCGAAAGAAAAAATACACATCCTTGAAGGCCTCATGATTGCCTTACGAAACATCGATGAAGTCATTAAGATCATCCGACAGAGCAAAGAAGTTGAAGAAGCAAAAAATCGACTAATGACGCGCTTTAAACTTTCTGAGATTCAAGCAAAAGCCATCCTTGATATGAGGCTGCAGAAACTCACTGGTATGGAAATCGAGGCTGTTGAAAAAGACTACAAAGAAACCAAACAACTGATTGAACAACTCGAAGCCATCCTTGCGGACAAGCAAAAGATTCTTGCTGAAATCAAACGAGAGTTACTCGACATTAAAGAAAGATTTGGTGACGCGCGTCGCACCCAGATTGTTGAAGGAGAAGCTGGTATTGACATCGAGGATCTTATTCCTGTGCAAGAAGTTGTTGTCACCGTTACCAAAGACGGCTATATTAAACGGATTCCTTCAGAAACGTACCATACACAGCACCGGGGTGGAAAAGGATTAATTGGTGTACGGCCAAAAGAAGAGGATTTCGTGGTTGATTCGTTTATCACCAGCACCCATGATTATCTGATGTTTTTTACGAATCATGGGCGGGTCTACTGGTTGAAAGGATATAAGATTCCTGAAGGCGATCGTCATGCAAAAGGAAAAGCAATCATTAACCTGCTCCCTCGCTTAGAAGAAGGCGAAAAGATCGCAACTGCGGTTCCTATCCATGAATTTGATGATACGCATTATCTTATTTTTACGACAAAACAAGGGACCATCAAAAAGACTGTGTTGTCTGCGTATGGGAATATCCGTGTGAATGGGATCATTGCTATAAAACTTGAGGAAAGCGATG
>JAPKYG010000121.1 GCA_026394435.1 Methanobacteriota archaeon
CGGATTCCTTTCAGATTAAGCTCTGTTGTTCTTTCTATTTTTACCACCCTCATAGTATATACATAATATATACAAAGATTATATAGTTTTCGGTATAAATCATTAGAACCGGTTATGAACTTCAGACCAGTGACCTCTTACTTCTGAAGCGAAGGTTCTTATGCCTCTTTTTCTTCTCTTTTCATTAAAACAAAACGTTTTAAAATAATCAGAAGATAGTGAAATGAAAAAAAACGTACGATACACCAATTCGTACTTGGGTAGAGGAGATGATCGCAATCGATCAAAAGGAAAATGATAAAGGTTTACACACAAACCAAGAACTAATACTCGGTCTTACCTCGAGTGAGGAAATCATTCAATTCAACATTGAATGCGAGCGATTCACAGGATACATGCGGGATGAGGTATTACATAAAAAACTTGGTGAGATATTACTTCCACAAGAATCTATCACGCTCTGGAAAACACTTCTTGAATCTATTCGACAAACCATGTGGGTTGATGATTTTGCACTTCCTATAAAAACAAAACATGATCAAACCTATATGATATCCTGGACTGGGTTTCTGATTAAAGATGAAAATGGTTCCATTAAAGATATCTGCCTCTTTGGAAAACCGCAAAAAAAAGAAGAAATTAATATACAATCCTCAGACATTCTCGCCACTGCATCCATTCAATTAAAAGAAGAGAATATACAAATAATTGCTCCTGAACCAATGCCACAACCAAAAAAGAGAGAGATGCCAATGAAACAAGCACAAAAAAAAATAATATTTGCCAGTGAAAAAAAAACAGGGGACGAACCAATCAGTAATGCTGGTGAAGAATCTCTCGCAAAACCATTGGAAACCATGAAGAAAATAGTGCAAAATACATCGGAACAACTGAGTTCGATGAACAAATCGCTAAAGGAACTTTCACGAAAATATGATACGGTTACAAGACGTCTTGGAGTACTGGAAAAGAAAGACCGACGATTGGAGAAAAATCATAAGAGCCTAGGGAAACATATGCAACTCCTTGAAAAAGGATACAGACGACATACGAGAAAACAAAAAAACCTGAATAATACAACGTTTGCGGAGGAACCTCACAAGAATGCAGAATTCACGTTTTTCTCAGATCCATTCAGATTCAAACGACGACACCGCGAGCTTACTTTACAAAAACAGCAGATAGAAGGGCGAACAAACCAGTTGGATGCTTTTGAAGCACAGTTAATGAACGAACGGAAGACGTTTAACGCTCGTGTCGAAGAATTCTGCAGATGGCGAGAAAAGTTAGAGCTTTTAGAATCAGCGATTGAGAAAAGGCGGCAGGAGCTGATGAAACAAGAGGACGTCTTTCTAGAGCGTGCACCTGCTACGACTCAGGAACCTATCTCTACCAAGCCAGAAATTGTTAAGAGCACAGTACCTGCAATTTCTAATTACCACGAGCTACTTGATAAAATTCCTCAATCTGCAGCGATTGTTCAGCGAGGTATATTAAAACAAATCAATAACTCGTTTGTCTCATTGCTTGGATATGCCATGGATGAGGTGGTGGAGAAAAGCTTTTTTGATTTTATCGCACTAGAAGGGCTTGCAGACGTCGAGAAGTATTATCTTGATCGATTGAAAGGCGAGAATGTTTCTGCATATAAAACCGTGTTTTCAACGAAGGATAATAACAAAATATCAGTTGAGATCAGTATCAAACAAACCATCTATAATGGTGAAAAAGCTGAGATCGCTATAATTACTTGTTTAAATCAGCAAGAATCTCGATCAATGGATGAACCTGACCCTAAAAAATAAAGATAAAAAATGGAGAGGTTATCTCTCTCCAAATGTTTGCTGTTTTTCTTGTGTTTTTAGACGTCACAGACTCGGTATTTAAACGCGTTTGGCGATTGAACAACAAAGATACCGGATGCTCCTACATCTGGAACGAGTTTTCCTTCAAGGACTTCACCTGCTAAGAGTCCATTGGTTGTGGAAAGCACTGCTGTGAGGTTGACGATGAGAATCGCTTGGTCTGTCGTACTAATACCGTTGGTTTTCATAATGGAGTCATCTCGGTCATGGATTGAAATAAGTCCGAAGTTTGTCTCGTTTAAAAGACTAAGGTTGAGTGTATTGAATATACCACCCGATGCAACTCTGTTTGCTTTAGATACTAGATTCAGACTCAAGACGGAATAGTTATCCAGTTGAATGTACAAAAGTGTTTTGTTCAGATCGACATCATATGACCCTGCTCGGGGTGTGATCGCGATTGCCAGGTATTCGAGCTTTGTTTTATTTACATCTGTGTATCCTGTGACACCGATGACACGGAGACCGGTTGAAACATCTCGGATTGTTTGTTTACCAACCGCGTATGCTCTCTGTTGTAAGTTTTCTGCGGTTTGCATAATGACGCTTGCTGCCACCGCTGCAACTAACACCATGGCGATGAAAACAATTAAAGTTCCGATACCAACATCAGCCTCATCATCGTTCGTTCGTGTTTTATTCTCGGGTCTGTGTTTCTTGCCTGGTTTGATAGCTATAATGGTATCGATTCTAAGGCATCCTAATCCTTGCGAGGAATCTACTAAAATAAAGCCATCTTTGTAGTCAACGTCTTCCAGAATACCTGTTACGACATTTGCTCGTTCTTCACCGGGTTCTTTGGTTACGATCTTACAGTATTTGCCCACCAGCCTTTCCATATACCGTTTTCCCATTTTTTTCACCTTCCTTTCCTTTCAATTCGTGCCATCTCTAATCATGGCAGTCTTTCGCATGTAACATGTTCGCAAATTACACTATATAAAGCTTCGGCGGTGAACAAACAAAATGTAAAAATCACACCCCAACGATTTCTTGATCCCCTCCCTATCTTTTTCTAATACATCACAGAAAATTAGGAGAAAACAAGACCATCCGTCAACCATTTATTTTCTTTGAAATAACTTGTTTTATCCCTTGATTCCCTAGAATAGATAACAATTGTATAACAATATTTATATATTAACCAGAAGAAGAGTTATGTGGAGAACACCAGGGATATTATGAATGACCAGGCAAAACTCGGGATATTCGCCGGGATACTACTCATCGGCTTCATCCTTATCGGAGCGGTTTCCGCATCTGTCATCATGACTGGTTCAAAAAACATCTCAGAAGAAGACCTTAATAAGATTACCAGCGAGGTCGTTGATGAGATATGTAGCTACCTCCAAATAAAACATATCGTCGGAAAATACCAGACAATACAAGGCGAAGAAAAAATCCAAAAAATCGCAGTCCTGATTAAACCCCTCGTTTCTCAAGATATCGATGTTTCTCGCATGACCATAGAACTTTCCAACGGAGAACAATTTCAACTCCTGTTTTACAATGGAATTGCGGAATCTCTCAACTCCCATTCCCTCTTTGAACATCCGCTCTGGGATTCTGTAACCCCTGGGACGTTTAGTCTTATCTCTACAATCGATGATGATAACTCTATTATTAATTCACATCTCATAAACAAAAATACAGATATGACGTTTATCCTCCTGAAGCTCCCTGATGATATCGCAATGAAATATGGCGATGAACTAAAAATCACAATTCTACCGTCACCGGGAATGGGACGAACCGTAACCCTTGAATCTCCGCTCTCGACAAAACACGTCGTTACTCTCTACGAATAAAAAAATCATATTATTTTGATTCTTCATCTTTCAATTTTTTTGTTTTCAGATGATCTTCAGAAGCATGGTCAAGACATTTTTCGATCTCATTACAGATCCGCAATTCTTTTTTCCAAGTAATCTCTTCATGTAGCTGACCCGCATGTTCCTCTCTTCTCCCGATGATATGGTCAATATCTCCGGCAAGAGACTTTTTTTCACCCTGGATGATTAGCTGATCGTCTTTGAGGATGCATAGGGGGCTATCTTTTCCATCAGACTGCGATTCCAACATTTTTGTTGCAGACTCTTTGTTAATTGTCGTGACCTTTAAACTGGTGTACATGTCTTGAAATCGTTTCGTTAAATCCGTCATTTCTTGTTGTTTTATCTGCAGATCCGCCTGTATTCCGACAAAGTCTGTGACATCATCGATGACGAGCATCATACCCTTGGATTCGCCCGTATTATCAATTAAGGGAATTTGGGAGACATTGGTGAGGATTCGGTTCTCACTGTCTCCTTTGAGAGAAACAGAATGAACCGTAACCGGTTCTTTCTTCTTTTTACACTGCTCGAACCCTTCCCGTACCCGCTCTCTACCCATCAGATCCACTTGCGAGATATTCATTCCTACTGCTGTCGTTGATGGTACCCCAAATAGTTCCTCTGCTTTCTTATTCCAGGTCGTAATAATATTATCATTATTTACTGTTATCACGGACGAGGGGATCGAATTCTCCATATGATCAAACACGAAATGGAGGTTGTCCCGCTCGGTTTGTATATGGTTTAGTTCTGTTGTCTTCTTTTCAAGCTCTTGGTGTAATCGGGTGACCTCTTCGGTTAATCGTATGAGTGCTTCGTTTTTCCTCGGGAGTTCCTGATGTTGTTCCGTGAGTTCTGCTTGTAATCGTTCGGTATCTTGTAGCCTTTCGATAAGTAATGTCTGTTTCTCTGTGAGTTGACGTTTCATCTCCTCGATCAGTTTGTTTCTGGTTTCAACCTCTGCGTTCAACATTTCTATTTGATACTGCTTCTGTTCAAGCTCGTTTTTGATCTGAGGAAGTTCTTGAAGCTTCTGCGCAAGCTCTTCTATAGTTGTTTCAAACTCGATTTTTTTCGAGCTTTTCTGCTCTTCCTCGAATTTCACTTGAATCTCCTGAAATTCTTTTGTCTTCTTTTTAATTTCTTCCCGTAACATGGAAATTTCGTGTTCCTTTCCATCCAGTTTTACCTGAATCGCCTGTATGTCTTCCTCATTTATTGTGCGGTCTTTGTTTAGTATCTGGAAATCAAGCTGTAGCTGTTGAATCGTTCTTTCTCGGGTATGTAGCTCTTCATCTTTGAGTTTGAGTTCTGCTTGTTTTTCATTAAACTGTTTTTGTAATTCTTGGCATATCCTCTCTTTTAACGCCTCTTCGTTCTTGCTTTTTTCAACCTCGTTTTGTAATCGGTCAATTACCTGCGATTTCTCCATTAAATCAATTTTACCATCTGTTAATTGTTTCCGAAGGTCTTTTACTTCAAGATGTTTCGCTTCAACATCTTCCCCTTTTAACCGTAACTCTCCTTGTTTTTCCTCAAGTTCTGTTTTTAACCAACTTATCGCAGCTTTACTTGCTTTCACTTCCTTTGTTAATTCCTCGATTTCTCTCTTATGCGAGGTTATTTCCGCACTTCTCAAATCGACATTTCGGTGTATACTCTCCAGTTCCTGACGATTTCTCTCTAATTCGTTTTGAAGCTGCAGAATTTTTTCTTGTTTACTGTTCAGGTCAATTGCTGTTATCTCCAGATCTTTACCTTTTTCCTCCAGCTCTGTTTGCATTCGATTGAGTTCACTGTCTTTTTGTTCAAGTTCATGAGTCAATCGAAGGATCTCATGATGTCGATCCTTCATCTGCTCTTTCATCTGTTGCAGCTCGTCGTTTTTCTTCTTAATTTCTCGTTCGCTCCCCTCAAGTTTTATATGAAATTGAGAGCTCTGGATCTCCTGATCCTCCAGTTGTTTATTCAAAGAACGCCATTCCTGCTGTTTTTTCTCCAGTTCCTCAGAAATTTTTCGCATCTCGTTTTCTTTAGCAGTAAACTCGTCTTCGCTTATCTTCATTCGATGATGCAATTTCTTGGATTCCCCTTGCTGTTCGTCAATGCGGTCCTGACTTTTCTTTAATTCTTCAATAGTTGCAGCAAGTTCCCGAGTTTTTAATGTACATTCTTTTTCCTTCTCTGATAACCTTATTTCTACCTGATCAAGATCAGTATGTTTGTTTCTTAGGTTTTCTCTGAGAATCTCCAGCTCACTGGTTTTTGTATCTCCCTCTTGCTTTACTGTTTCTAATTCGTTCACCACGGAAGTAAATCGCGTCTGTTGATTTTCCAATTCATCCTTCAACTGGCAAATCGTAAGGCCCTTCTCATCTAATTGATCAAGTCGTTCTTTGAGATCTCGTTTTACCTGATCGATCTCCACGGTTCTCTCCTGAAGTTCTCTTGTTGCCTTCTCCAACTCTTCTATGCGTACCTTTAATTCTTGTTGTCGAGTATCAAGATCCTGTTTCAACGAATCAAGTGCTTGTTCTTTCTGCTCAATTTCCTCTTGTTTTTTCTTCAATTCAGATTCCGTGACCTTCATCTCAGTGTCAACGACATTGAGCTGTTTGTAGGTCTGCTGGAATTTCTGACCAAGCATCTGTAAATCTTCTTGTTTCCTCTCTAGTTCCGCTTGTATTCCCATTATTGTCGTTACATCGTCAATCACTAAAAGTGCCCCTTGGAATTCTCCCTTTCCATCGAGGAAAGGAATTTCCGAGATATTGGTGAGGACATTCTTCCCCTCACGCGCTCGCATTGGGACAGATCGGAGCGTCACCGATTTCTTCGTCTGCTCACCTATGTTAATTGCCTTAGTAAATTCCTGATCACCTATCTGTGAAAAATCAGAAATCTCACTGCCTATTGCTTGTTTTGATGTTATCCCAAGTAACTCCTCTGCTTTCTTATTTAATGTCGTTATTATTTGATCTTTATTCACAATAATAACAGAAGAAGGAACCGAGTTTTTCATACTCTCAAACTGGAGATTTAGATGATCTCTTTCTGCTTCGAGTTGAGTAACCTTCTGAGCTTGTTCATTTAATTCTTGATGACTCTTCTCTGCTTGTTGTTGAAGCTCCGCTATTTTTTCTTGTTTGCTATTCAGGTCAATTGTTGCTATTTCTAGATCCTTCCATCGTCCCTCTAATTCGGTTTGCATACGATGCAGTTCATTATCTTTTTGTTCGATCTCTTGTCTGTTTAATTTCAACTCGTCATTTTTTCTCACGAGCTCGGTTTCCGTTTCTGCGACAAGACGCTGTTGCTCTTCAAGTGTATCTCTTAACTGTTCCGCACGTAGGGTTTTTTCCAGAAGACCGGTTTGATTCTCGGTAAGTTGTCTTCTGATATCGTCAATGATATGGTTTCTTGAGACAACGTCAGCTTGCAAAGAATCAACTCTTCCTTGTCTCTCCTCAAGTTCTCGCATGCGAGTTCTCAGTTCATTATCCCGTATTGCTAAATCTGTTTGGAGTGTTTCTGCTATCCGTGTTTTTTCCACCAGAAGCATTTGGCGCTCTGTGAGCTGCTTTTCCAGGTCCTCAAGGAGTTTACTTCGTGTCGCTACCTCCCTGTTGAGGGTTTCTAGCTTTTCCCCGAACTCCTCTCTGTTCGTTGCTAATTCTTTTGTTCTGTTATCACGCTCAGCCTGAGCATTCATCAGTAACTGTTCTTGCTGTTCAAGTTTTAACCCCAGTTCTTTTAGTTGTTCACGGTCATCCCGAAGTTCAATATTTGTTAAAACGAAATCAATCCATTTTTTCTCAGAATCCATCCTTATCTTATTCAACTCGCCGTCTTTCTCTTTTAACTCTCGTCTGCTTACCAGAAGATGTGTGTTTTTTTCATTTACGTCCTGTAAGGTTTTTTCAAGGTTTCTCTCCAGTTGATTAATGTATTCTTTTTTCTGGTTTAATTCAGTGTTTCTGGATTCTAAATCTTTTAGTCGCTCGCTTAGTTCTGTTTTTATATGAGTAATTTCACGTTCTTTCTTATCTACCTGGATTTGGCTGAGGGTTAGTTCTTCCTCTCGTGTTCCTTTCTCTTTTTGTTTCTGTTCTAGTTCTCCTTGCAGGTGTTCAGCCAACTGTGTCTTTTCCACAAGGGTTGTTTGATGTGCTGTAAGTTGTTCTTCCATGTCTTCGATGATTCGGCTTCGTGAGTCGATTTCTCCTCGTACTATATCGAGTTCTGCACGTATCTCTTGAAGTTGTAATCCCAGTGTTTGGAGCTCGTTGTCCTTCTGATTTAAATCCTGTTGTTTTTGTTCTAGTTTATCTTGTGTTTCTCGCAGGAGCTGTCTACTCCGCCCGAGCTCTTCCTGCAGTTGTTCTGTGATAGTGCTGTGTTCAACAATTATTGTCTGATTCTCGGTTAATTGCTTCCTGATATTCTCAATGATTCTGTTTCTCGTCTCAACTTCAAGATGAAGTCCTTCAAGTTCTTCTTGTTTTTCCTGCGAATTTTGTTTTTGTGCGGTTATCTCTGCATTTCTTTCTTTGAGATTATCCTCTAATGTCTCAACCAGTTGAGTCTTTTCCATCAGAGATATTTGTCGTTCTTCAAGTTGTTCCTCGATTGTTTCAATAATCTTACTTCGTGACAAAATTTCTCTTCGTAGCTCATCCATCTCATCCTTTGTATCTTGTAGTTCTTTTCCTGAGATTTTGAGCTCTTCGTTTCTCGTCTCTAACCCTTGCTGAACCTTTCCAAGAAGACGATTGTTCTGCTCCAGTTCTCTGCTCAACTGTTCGGTAAAATGATTATTCTCTACGATCCATGTGTGCTTCTCTGTTAACTCCTTTTGTATATCCTGGATAATCCTGTCTCTCTCTTCGATCTCCTCTTGCAATGTTCTTGATTCTCCTTGTTTCTCCTCAAATTCTTTCTTTATTACTCTGAGTTCCTGACCACGTGATTCCAATTCTGTTTGCAATTGTTTAACCATTTGTATTTTTTCCACAAGTTGTGTTTGTCGATCTAATATTTGGTGCTCCATGTCGTCAAGAAGTCTACTTCTGATTTCAACTTCGCTTCGTAATGACTCCACTTCATCCTTTGCATTCGCGAGTTCTTCTTCCGTTCTTCCCACATCATCGTCCCTTACACGGAGTTCCTGTCCTCGTTTCTCCTCCAGTTCAATCATATTTCTACGGAGTTGTTCATTGATCTTGTGAAGTTCTTTTCTCTGGAGATCATTTTGTACGGAGTCTAACTCTGATTCAATACGGTTGTTCGCCTCCCGTCGTTCCATGATGATTTTATCAAGTTCAGCTCGGGATTCCGCTAGTGGTATCCTCTGTTGTCTTGCTTGAGGTTGATCTTCTTCAGTTCTTCTGGTCTCATTTCGTGGTACGATTTTTCGCACAATTCCTATCTCACCAACGATTTCTCCTTGTTTGATGAAAGGTTTTGTATCAATCTCTAGAGATATAAAACCCCCCTCGCGCGTCTTTACATCTACCGTGAAAACAGGTTTTTCTTTTCCTACTAAGCGAGAAACGTTTCGATACAGAATTTTTTTACGTGATTCTTCGGTGAGTAACCCAGCGTCTTCCAATGCAACTCCAAGCAACTCCTCTTTCAGGAATCCTACCCTCTGACAGAACGCGTCGCTGACGTCGATGATCTCCCCTTTCTTGTTGGTAATAAAATGAAGAGCACTCATATTAAACGAAAACCCATCATTCGTCCGTTTTTCTCTCCCAAAACCGTTATTTGTGTACGTCTCATCGGTCATAATTACCCCTCACCCCATGCATACAAACCGCTGTTAGAGTAATTGATGAAGCTAATATACATTATCATCCTATTAATCTTTTTTAATTTTTATCTATTCGCAATCCGAGAGAATATTTTTTAGTGGCTTCCCTAGAACTCATTCTTGTTTAGTAATTTCTCAACGGCGATCTTCAATTCGTTGTATCCTTCCTGAAGTTTCTCGTAATGACCTTTCAGTTCAAAGTATTTCCCTTTATAGGGATCTTCTCTGGTGAAGTCTGACGAAATATTTTCTTTTGTCGGACTTTCTATAGCGTGATGCTGTTCTCGGTGTTCTTCTTTTTCAATCGTAGATGCGATACTCGTACTGAGCAGTCCAAAGGATGTGCGTTGTAACCGGTCAAGAAGTTCTTTACATTTCTTGATGTTAACATCCACGATGTTGACTTTTCTTCGATGATCCATGACGATCTCAGAAAACTGTCTCCTATCAATATCTTTTATCAGTCGTTTCTCTGTTAAATCCATGAGCGTCTCTTTAAGGCTGAGCCGTTCTTTTTCTAAAATCTTCAAACGATTGTTCACGAGTTCACGAAGCGCGACTGCTTCTTCGATATAGTTTGTAATCTTATCGTCATGCTTAACAAAAATACTGTACAGTTCCTCAGTTGAGACCGTGTTATCCTTAATAAGCCAAATAAGCTCAGGGGTTATCCTATCCTTGAACTCGAGTTTTTCGATTGTCTTCATTCCTTTCATATACCAGCTGGGGACGAAGATCAGCCCGTTTTTATCCTCATCAAACTGGTCTAGGGGGAAACTCAGGATTGTCTCTGATTTACTGTCTTTGATTTTATAGCCAATCAAGTTTTTATCTGCGTCGACCACCGCGTCAAACACGGTTCCTATTTTTTCTCCGGTATCCTCGAGGTAAACCTGTTTTCCTTTCATGTCATTCTGAGTAAATGCTTTTCGTTTTACTGCTGGCCACTCGTGTTCTATCGCTGTTTCCGTGTTTAGGATGCCTTCTTTTATTGCATTATCCTTGGTAATTATTTCTTCTAAAAACACGTCAATGTTTTCATGTTGTTGTATCGTGTTCTCCTTATCGGGAGTTACGCTCAGGGGGGAGACGATTTTTTCTGCACCTTGCGCACTTCCAGTATTTTCACAGGTACCGTGCTTACGTTCTTTTTTCGTTTTGTGATCAAACCCGCTAAGAACCTTCCTTTTGATTTTTGGAGCAGAATCTGACGTGATCGTTTGGTTTGTTAGAACATTGACATTTTCTGTTTCTTTCTTTTTGAAAAAAGACATCTAGCACATCCCTCTCGCCTTCACAGGTCGCATCTACCCTCCAGTACCAGTAATGGGTCTTTTTGTTCTTTAACATTTCGGAGTTTATGAGTGAAATACCATGAGAGGCAGGACAAGGGGACAAGGAAAAAAGCGAGTGCAAGCAGATAAATCCCTATTGCTCCTATACCAAGACCAAGTGATTCCATAAGAGGCCTACCTCGTATCATCACAAGATAGTTTGTTTTTATTGAGATAAAGATGATGGAAATAATCATTGCAGCCACAGATGCTACAACGATTTTTCTTCGCAGCCTGCAGTTCACTGCATAAGCGACGAGGCCTGCTAGGAGGGATGCGATCACCATAGCAAGAATCTCACTGTTCAGGAAAAACAACAGCGGCACCACAAGAACAGATCCTACGATCACTGGTTTGACCTCAAGGGTTGCAAGGTTCATACCACTAAGCCATCCGAACCGTTCTACAAACCCTCGCTTTGTCCGTGTTGCAAACGAACTCATACGCTGTCCGATTCCTTTTTTCATGTACACTTTGGGCGCATAATGCCAGCAGAGATTGATCTCCATCAGTCTGTAATTATTTCCGATGCATGCGCACATCAGGATGAGCGTGATGGTGAGGGCTGTTAAGATACAGGCTGAGAGAATATCAAGGATATAGACCGAGCCTTCTGCGTTCCAGAGGCAGAGCTCTTTCATGAGATTGTCAGGGAACATGAACCAGATAGGGGATGAATAAATCATGATTTCTCCAGCAAACGTTCCGTTCATTGTTCCGTTAGGTGCGGTTACTGTCACATTCATTTCTTTAACCTTCCCCATCTCAATAGTAAATACATCACGATTGACAAACGAGGCTAACTCCCCTTTACCAAACAAAACACCCTTGACCGGCAGGATACTAGGGTTCGTCACCGGCAACGGCCGAGGAAAGCTGGTTTGCCCTGGTTTTAATGACCCTAGTTCAAACCCGCTTTTTTCTGGGAATTCACCGACCCCTACTGTTGCTGAGACGGAGTCAAAGGCGAAGAGATGGATCACGATGAAAAAGATGACAAAGATACTGAGGAAAAAAATAAAAGAGTTTTTTATACTGAGGGATTGAGAGCTAAAGATATTCAGCCGTATTTTTTCTCTGGTGGTTTTCGCTCTTTCAGGAAGAATGAAGAGTGAGGTGACGAGGAGCACAACGGAGATAATAAGTGGAGTAAAAATTCCTATAGATGTAACAGTTCCTTTTGCGGCTGAGGGTTGTGAAAGGAGTTTGAATGCTTCGTTAATCCAGATGCCGACCAGGCCGACAAACGGGATTTTCAAGGGTAGATCGCCGATGGAAAGTGTTTTTCCGATGAAGTTTTTCTCGATGATGTATGGCTCTGGGATATGAGGACCTGCTTGGTCTGTGTAGTTGTTTCCGTCTCCTTTTGTGACAAGTGCTGGTTTGCCCCACTCTGTCCGTATTTCGACGACACGATGGACCACGAGTTTTTGATCAGGCCAGCTCAGCCAGCTTTTAAAAACGACAACGTCCCCTACTTTCACATCCTCGATTCGTATCGGGGTCCATGCGACCAGGTCTCCTTGCATGAGAGATGGGTTCATTGAATCTGAGGTGACAATATCTATAGGGAAAAATGTCCCCGTAAAGATGGAGAGAAACCTTGTTACAATAAGCAGTAATACCGCTGCGAAGAGCAGATTTCCAATGAGCGATTTCATTGTTATTGTTGTTTTAATCAGTGTCCCCTCCTTGCACTCATAATGTCTTCTTCTTAGTAAAATCTAGATTAAAAGTTATGCTACTTTTTACTTTTCCCATCTTTTATAATCACGCATCCCTCTTTTTCCCAGTTGTCAATCCCAGAACAGCAATTTACCATATATATTTTTCGTGATTAGGTGATATAATTATACCCACTAAAAAATCCATAAACAACCCCCGTAATCACCATGTTGCATGTGCACCTCCGAAAAAAATCCTTGCTACCGTGCGACGGTTCATCAGTGAAAAAGATTATTAATTTCAAAGAAATACAGTATGTCGGATGGGTAATCGTGATGAGCGGGTATGTGGATGCTCGTGAAATATCAACAGCTCCGAGAGGACGATATATTGAGAGACCGTACAAACAAACGCATCGGAAGTTCTCCTCTATTTATTGGGGATTATTACTTGTGTTTCTCGTGTATCTTGTCATCTGTTGTTTTCTAGGGTAATTATCTAATGACAATAGGATATTTTTCTCCTTTTTCTTAGAGATAATATGTTCTCTGCGAAGGTTTTATAAAACTACTGCAGTATCGGGGCAGGTATTATGGCAGCCAAGTGGAACAATTTTGAACAAATTCCTGTAGAAACGCCATTCGATATCGAGTTATTGCAGCGGGAAGTCGGTCAACGCTTTCCCTTCTATGATATGAAATCAAACATCAACACGGTCGCGTTTTTCTGTCGTATCGATGAAGAAACCCTCGAAGAAAAATTCGAGTCACTTCGCCTCATGCTCTCAGAGAAACATTATATCCCTATGATTCGGTTTGAACACGGAGAACACATTATTTATATCGTAAAAAAACCAGAAGGCAAAAAGAAAAAATCCGTATGGATTAATATTATTCTTCTGGTTGCAACAGTGTTTACAACCACGCTTGCCGGGGCTCTTCAATGGATTGACATCAACCAAGTTGATTGGATAAACATGATTTCTTTCTCGTATCTCTGGCAAGGATTCATCTTCTTTTCCGTTCCATTGCTTTTAATTCTTGGTGTTCATGAAATGGGACACTACTATGCGTCAAAAAAACATCACGTTGATGCGTCGTTACCGTATTTTATTCCGCTTCCTCCACCATTTCTGCTTGGAACCTTTGGTGCATTGATCTCAACTAGAGAACCAATCCCAAATAGAAAGGCGTTACTCGATATTGGGATCGCAGGGCCGCTCTGTGGGTTTTTTGTCGCAATCCCTATTTCTTTGATAGGGTTTTTCCTGATGCAACAAGATCCTCTCACCGTCCAATCGACCGGAGCAAATATGGTTCTTCTTCCACCGTTGCTTCTCCAATGGATAGGGAGTCTTTTTTCTATCCCACAAAATGCCATTATTCATCCGACATTGTTTGCAGGGTGGGTCGGCATCTTTCTAACCGCGGTGAACTTGTTACCTGCTGGTCAACTTGATGGCGGCCATATCGCACGAGCGGTTCTAAAGGAGAAACACAAATACGTAAGCTGGGTGGTTATCTTTGTCCTCGCTGGACTGAGTTTTTTTTACACAGGATGGCTGATGTTTGCGATAATCATTTTACTCTTCATCGGTACCCAACATCAACCGCCTCTCAATGAGATTACACGATTGGACACCAGAAGAAAACTCCTTGGTCTGGCGATACTTATCATTTTTATCCTCTCCTTTGCCCCAATCCCGTTCGCAGCGTAACACCGTTCCCCTTACGTTTTCCTTCTCTATAAACTGAATCGTAATGATTTAATACCCAATAATGAATCCGTACCATGACGTGAATAGCATGAAGACGTACATCCAGGTCATGTTCAACAGCGAAGGAGCCGCCCCTTCAGAAATAAAAAACCAGTTACTCAACATGGGGTTTAAAGCAACAAAGGGAAACTATGATTTTGTCTTTGATTGGGG
>JAPKYG010000065.1 GCA_026394435.1 Methanobacteriota archaeon
TTAACAGGGTTGATGCCGTCTGGGCGAATGCACCTGGGCCATAAGATGGTGATTGACGAGGTCATGTATTATCAGAGCCTGGGCGCAGATATTTTTATTGCGGTTGCTGACATTGAAGCGTACGCAACCCGAGGTTTTACCCTGGAGGAGACTAAGGAACTGGCTGTGAACGAATACATCGCCAATTACATCGCGCTGGGATTGAAACCAGAACACTGTCATATCTACTTCCAATCAAAACACCAGGATGTGAAAGATCTTGCTTTTCTTCTGGGAAAGAAGGTGAACTGGTCGCAGATGGTTGCTACTTACGGGTTTGAAGGATCAACGAATATGGCACATATCTTCTCACCCTTGGTTCAAACCGGTGATATCCTGCATGTACAGCTTGAAAAGTTTGGTGGCGTACGACCAACCCTTGTACCAGTTGGAGTAGACCAAGACCCGCATATCAGACTCAGCCGAGATATTGCTCAGGCTCATCGTCTCTATAATGTGACAGTGACAAAAGATAATAAAATCGGCGTGTTCGTCAAGGTTGATGCGAACATTAAAGAACTTTTAGATAACGCAGAGAAAATCTTAAAACAATTACAGTTTTTTGATTTGAAACGCATCACCGAATATAAAGCAATTTATATTAACACAGCAAAAGAAGATGATATTCCTGGTATTGACGAAGCACTTGCACATATTGAACCAACGCTTGGCGGGTATGGGTTCCTACAGCCGTCGTCCACCTATCATCGTTTTATTACCGGTCTGACGGGGGAGAAGATGTCGTCGTCGAAACCAGAAAGTGCGATCTTTCTTACGGACACCCCTGAAGAAGCGAATAAGAAGATCATGAATGCGAAAACCGGTGGTGCAGCAACCCTTCAGGAGCAGAAGAAATCTGGTGGAAGACCAGATGAATGCATGATTTATGAATTGTTTTTATATCATCTGGTTGAGGATGATAACGAGCTGAAAGGAATCTATGAGTCTTGTAAGAAAGGGGAGTTGATGTGTGGCCTGTGTAAGAAACGTGCGGCAGAACAAATGGAAAAACTCCTCATCGATCTACAGGAGAAACGAAAAACAGCTGCGGGAAAAATGAAGGATTACTTGAAACAAAGTTATTCGTATGATTTGTAAATTCCATCGTCAGAAACCATTTTTTCAAAGTAGGTTCCAAGTTTTTTTTGTTGCGAGGAGAACGTGTTTTTAAGGCAATGAAACGTGTCTTTTGAGGTAGACGCATGTCCTTGGACAGGTATTGTGATTCCGAGGTCTCCACCCTTCATCGCGCTGGTAAGGATTTGTTGCGGAGGTATTCCCCTGTTGATGTTTGTAAGGATTTTCTTGATATCTCCTTGGATGATGCCGAAGTCTCCCGATTTTCTCGTTATTTGTTCTTCGATGTCTTCGTCGATGTGTCGTGCAAGTTTTGATCCTATTCCTTTGACCTCGAATGGGTTTTTGTTATATTCTTTTAACAGGTAAATTCCAATGCGAGGGTGGAAGATATAGCAGTCATGAGAGAATAAATCAGAATCTTGACCGAATGCTGCGTTCCATCCTTTTGGGTGTTTTTTTGCATCCCGGATGATATCTGAGAGAATGTCGTTTCTTGGTTTGATTTTCACGGGTACCTTATATAAGATAGTAAGATAAGAATATAACGGAGAGATCCAATATTCATCTATCTCTAACAAGGATAATGGTGCGTAAGGTATGTTGGTAAAAGAAATCATGACGAAAAATGTCGTAACCATTAATGCTGACGCGTCTGTGTTTGACGCATGTATAATGTATAAGGAAAAAAAAGTTGGTTGTTTGGTCGTGGTAGATGATGAAACCTGTGTTGGTATTGTCACTGAGCGGGATCTGATTGAGCGTTCGATTTGTCAACGTCGGAACCCTGAGAAAACCAAGGTTCGTGAGATTATGTCTCAAAATATCAAAGTCGTGTATGCTTTGGATACGGCGGAGAAAGCGTTGGAGACGATGAAACAATATAAAATCAAGAAGCTCCCAGTGATTTCTTCTGAAAAAGTCGTAGGGATTGTCACCATAACCGATATTGCGGAAGCACGTCCAGAAATCTCAAAACGATTTATGGAAACCTGGATGAAAGCACAATGGAGAGACTAACAAAATTTTTTTAAAGATACGTGAAAGGTTCTTTATGTCCATCCATGCGTTTTGCGCCTATGGTTAAAAACAGTACCTCAATTCGCGTGAGTTGTTCAGAGGTGATTCCGGTGTGTTTTAGAATGATTTCGTCTCGTTCGTTATACACAATAAGGGTGCAGTCCGTAGAGTTGTAAACTGCTTTATGGAGTTCGTTTTCTTGCAGCCATATCCAGATACGTGTGTTTTTATTCGTCATGGGTTTCAACTCGGTTGATTAGTGTTTGAGGATGCGTGCCAGTTCTTTAATCCGGTTGGCTACGACAAAGTTTTTTGTGATATATTCAATCTCGTTTGCTTCCTCGGGACTTGAGATTTGGCCAACGATCATCAACATAGGTTTTCGCTCCTCAGATAACTCTTTTGTTTGTTTTATTTAAAACGAGTTGTTGTACAAATGATACCTGTTGCCTGTACAATTGTTACCGAAACAAGAAGAAGCCTTTCTTTTCGTCTCACGAACATCTGGTTTTGCACAAAACATTTAAATTAGCCTCACCTGATTCATAGTATGGTTGAGGGTTGTGGATGAAGGGCATCAATCGAGTTGTCATTCCTGTTGATACTTCCGATGTTTCGAAGATAGCCGCAGAACAAGGGGCATATTTTGCGAAACTGTTGAATGTAGAAGTCTCGATTATTTCCGTGAATGACTCCCGTCATTACATGTTGTCAAAAATACTTGAGGAAAAGATAGAAAGAGAGAAACAATCCGCAATTGACGAAGTGAAAAAAATCACGGAAGAACAAGGAGTGATGACGACAACGAAACTGGCTGCTGGTGCACCTGCTGTTGAGATCGTGAAGTACGTCAATGATGATGACCTTATCATAATGGCAAGCCAGGGAAGAAAGGGATTCAATAAATTCTTTCTAGGGAGTGTCTCTGAAGAAGTGTTGAAGACAGCGCCGTGTGCGGTAATGGTCATCAAAGAAAAAACAAAGAAATGGACAGTGGATGACCTCACAACGCTCATTAAAGAAAAATAAAGGAGTTTTTATTCAGTGTCTTCATCTTTCTTTTTCTTTTTTTCTCCTTTGACTTTATAATCTGCGTTTATTGTGGAGTCATCATCAGAGGGATGTCCTTTCCAAGATTCATCAGATTTTGAGGGGTCTCCGCTGTTTGTTTGTTGGTATTGTTGCGCTGCCTGCTGATAGATCTTTGTTGATGCTTTCTGCAATTCTTGAGTTAATTTGTCTGAGTTTTCCTTAATCTTGTCCATATCATCACCCGTAAGTGCTTCTCGAAGTTCCTTTAATGCTTTTTCGAGATTCTCTTTATCTTCGCTGGAGAACTTATCTTTTAATTCTTCCAGTGTTTTTTCGGTGCTGTGTACGAGTGAGTCTGCAATGTTCCGTATTTCGATTTTTTCTTTGCGTTTCTTGTCTTCGTCTTCATGTTCTTTTGCTTCTTTTCGCATCCGTTCGATTTCAGAATCAGAGAGTTTCGTGGACCCAGTGATGCGGATGGATTGTTCTTTTCCGGTTCCGAGGTCTTTTGCAGAAACGTTCATAATACCGTTCACGTCAATGTCAAAGGTGACTTCGATTTGTGGGATGCCTCGTGGTGCAGATAGGATGCCGTCTAGGTGGAATCGTCCAAGGCTTTTGTTGTCCGCTGCCATGGGTCGTTCTCCTTGTAAAACATTGATTTCGACGCTGGTTTGGTTGTCAGCGGCCGTGGAAAACACCTTGCTTTTTCGCGTAGGTACGGTGGTGTTGCGGTCAATCAATGGTGTCGCCACACCGCCAAGGGTTTCGATACTTAAGGTCAATGGGGTGACATCAAGGAGTACAATATCTTTATCGATTTCACCAGAGAGCACACCAGCTTGAATTGCGGCACCGATCGCGACACATTCCATTGGGTCGACCTCTCGTTTCGGTTTCTGTCTGAAAATCTCCTCGACTTTCTTCTGTACCATCTGCATGCGGGTGACACCGCCAACAAGCACGACGTGATCAATATCTTCTGGTTTCAGTTTCGCATCTTGTAATGCTTGGCGGCAGGGTTTTTCGCTACGCTGGACAATCGGAGAGATAATTTCTTCAAGTTTGGTTCGAGTCAGTTTTATTTCAAGATGTTTTGGTTCTCCGGTGACGACGTAGATGTAGGGAAGGTTGATATCGGTTTGAAGCGTCGAAGATAATTCTATTTTTGCTGTTTCTACTGCTTCTAAAACTCGTTGTAACGTTTTCGGTTCTTTACGGAGATCAACACCATGTCGTTTCTTGAATTCTTCAGCGATGTAATCGACCAGTGCGCTATCCATGTCAGAGCCGCCGAGTTGCGTATCACCACTAGTGGATAAGACTTCGAAGACGCCACCTCCAACTTCCATGATCGTGACATCAAGGGTTCCCCCACCGAAATCATACACCGCGATTTTCTGATCGCCCTCCTTATCTAACCCGTAGGCGAGAGCGGCAGCGGTCGGCTCATTGATGATTCGTTTCACATTGAATCCCGCAATCGCACCAGCATCCTTGGTTGCCTGCCGTTGATCATCATTAAAGTAGGCAGGAACCGTAATCACTGCATCGGTAATCTTTTCACCAAGAAAATCCTCAGCGTCTTTCTTTATCTTCTGAAGGATAAACGCAGATATCTGCTGCGGCGTATAGGTTTTCCCACGTAGATTGACTTTCTCATTTGTCCCCATCTTTCGTTTTATTCGTTGGACAGTTCCTTCGGTGTTGGTGACTGCTTGTCGTTTCGCTGCTTCACCAACCAGCATTTCCCCGGTTTTTGTAAACGCGACAACTGAGGGAAAATATGGTTGTCCTTCTACGCTCTTTATGACGACTGGTTTTCCTGCTTCGATATACGCTGCCTCAGAATTTGTGGTTCCGAGATCAATTCCTATAATCTTACTCATATCATACACCTCCAAGGTGGTTTTATTATGGTTTCTTTTTTGCGACAATAACATGGGCTGGTCGGAGGAGTTTTTCTCCTACCAGATACCCTTTTTTTATTTCATCAAGGATTGTTCCATCAACGCATTCGGATTGTTCTATAGTTGAGATTGCGTTATGAAGCTGATAGTTGAAAGGTTTTCCTTTACAGTCAATGTAGGTTATTCCTTCTTTTTCTAGGAATTTGTCAAGGTTTTCTAGTAAAAGTTTTAATCCTGATTTTGGGTCGGAATCCTCATATGCTTTTTTCAAGAGTTCGGTTAGGTCGAGGAGTTCGAGCAGGTATTTTTTCTTGATATCTTCTTTTTGAGCTTGTAGTTCTTTTTCCATGCGTTTCTGGTAGTTTTGAAAATCAGCGAGCGTTCGTAGATATTTGTCGTTTTTATCCATGATCTCTTGATGGAGTTGTGTGTTTTCTTCTTCTAATTTTTTTATAGTATGATGTGCTGTTTCTTGTGTATTTTTCTTGGTGCCAGTTGGTTTTTTTGTTGGCATAATCACTAAAAAAATAAAAAAAAAGAAAGAGGAGAACTGTTTAGTAGTCGTCCATCCCGCCGCCACCAGGCATTCCACCAGGCGGCATACCGCCAGGCGGCATTCCGCCGCCGCCACCACCGCCCTTTGATGAGATGATGTCGTCGATCCGGAGGATCATGGTTGCCGCTTCAGTTGAAGCTTGAATTTCTTGGACGCTGACGCGGAGTGGTTCGATGACATTGTTTTTTATCATGTCCACGACTTTCCCATTAAAGACATCAACACCAGCGTTTTTATCGCCCTTCTTATGGACTCTGCGCATCTCAATCATCATGTCAATCGGATCGAGCCCTGCGTTTTCTGCGAGGGTCTTGGGGATGATTTCGACGGCGTTTGCAAAGGCTTCTATCGCCATTTGTTC
This sequence comes from Methanobacteriota archaeon, assembly GCA_026394435.1. Taxonomy (GTDB): domain Archaea; phylum Thermoplasmatota; class E2; order DHVEG-1; family DHVEG-1; genus SM1-50. The sequence continues at coordinate 5,996 of JAPKYG010000065.1, forward strand.
TCGTCCGCCAACGGAGGATGCATAATCTCGGAGTGCCATTGATATTGTAGTTGCTGCTGCGCCACCGCCAGGAGTGAGTTTTCCATCTTCTAACGCGATTTTGACAACGAACAAAGCGTCATGCATACCACGGTCAAGTTCATCGACGACGTGTTCAGTACTGCCGCGGATGAGGACGGATACTGCCTTGGGGTTTTTACAATCAGTGATGAATGTCATTTTATCATCGCCGATTTTTTGTTCCTCGACATTGCCAGCGAATCCAAGATCTTTTGGAGAAAGCTCGTCGAGGTTTGCGACGACGATAGCACCGGTTGCTTTTGCGAGTTTATCCATGTCGCTTTTCTTCGCTCGTCTGACCGCGTAGATGCCTTCTTTGGAAAGGAAGTGTTGTGCAAGGTCATCAATGCCTTTCTGGCAGACCAGGACGTTCGCTCCGCTTTTTTTGACTTTTTCGACCATTTTCCGTAGCATGGATTCCTCTTCGTCAAGGAATGCTTGCAGCTGGGTAGGGTCTTGGATTTGAATGCGTGCATCAACCTCTGTTTTTTTGATTTCTAAGGCTGCGTTCACGAGTGCTATTTTTGCGTTTTTCAGTTGTCGTGGCATTCCCTCATGGACGCGTTCTTTGTC
>JAPKYG010000172.1 GCA_026394435.1 Methanobacteriota archaeon
GATAAGGAAATTGATTCTTCTCGGACTGATGAAGAACTTGAGAAATTAAAAGCTGATACGATCAGCTTGATTGAGAGAATTGAGCGGGAAGAAGCCTTTGAGGCATGTCCGTCTCTGCTGTGTGAGTGGTGTGAGTTTAAACCCGTGTGTCGTCAGTGGTCGCATTTGTATAAACTTAAAGAAAAACCGACGAATGAATATATGACGGATTCTGGGGTCGTCTTGGTGAATCGGTACGCGGAGGTGAAAAGTAAGCAGAAACTGGTGAACTTGGAGTTGGATGCGGAGCTTGAGAAGCTGGAGGACGCACTCATCAGGTTTGCTGAAAAAGAACAGGTTGATGTGGTGTTTGGGTCGAAGAATAAGGTACGGGTTACGGAGAGTGAAAAATATTTGTTTCCTTCAAAAAATAGTAAAGAACGGGAGAAACTGGAAGAAGTACTGAGGAAATATGGAAAATTAGAGGATGTATCGCAGTTGGATACAACAACGCTTGGTAAAATAATTCAGGAGAAACAGTGGGAGTCGGATGTGATCGAGGCGTTACAAAAATACGTAGAGCTGGAGAAGAAGAAACGGCTGTATGTGAGTAAAATTCAAAAGTAAGAAATTAAGGTTTTTTGAACACGAGTGAAATATCTTTTGTTCGGAATACGATAAATTGTTTCTGTGTATGAAAAGGTGTACAATCACTCCGAGTTTCATAGATAAATTTATCTACTTAAAAGTACATATTAGTACATATCCGTACTTGGTGATATTATGGCTCTGAAACAAATAAGTCTTACCATACCTGAAAACCTGCTCAATGCAACAAAGGATTATTCGAAAGAATTTGGGTATAGAAACGTGCAGGAGTTTATCTTAGAGCTTGTTCGAAACAGAGTGCTTTTTGAAAATATTGAGCGATATCAAAAAATAGAACAAGATATGAAACGCGGGAAAAACGTTAAAAAGTTCAGCCAAAAAGATGCCGTGAAGTATCTGAAGAGTTTGTAGCATGGTATACAGCGTTGATTTTAGTGTAAGCTTTGAAAAATCCATGAAAAAGCTGAAGAAAAAAGATACGGCGCTGTTTGATCAAATCCAGAAGAAGCTCATCGATCTTGTTCAAAACCCGGACCATTATAAACCTCTGGGAAACGTTCTTGCTGTGTATCGGAGAATTCAATTTGGTTCTTTTGTACTTATTTTTAAAATCGAAGGCGAGGTTGTCAGAATCATTTCGTTGGATCATCATGATAAATCCTATTAAAAAAGACTAAACCAAGCGACGAAATCGGGAATCTTTAGATGCCGAATGTGGAAAATGATGCAGGTGACGACTTCGGGGATTAGTGGGCACTCCTTAATAATTAACCAGTGCTGTAGCTATAGTAGATAGCGATGCTCTGTAAAATCTGTGGTACAAATGAGATAGATAATACTGATGGAATCTATAATGATGCAACAATTGTTTCTTGATAGGCGAGGGATGATTTTATACAAATAACTTTGACAATGTTGAATTTCAACTAATGATGAATTTTACAAATCTTCAATACAAACGACAAAGCTCACCATTTTTAATATTGTATGGTGTAATCTTTTATTGACTTCGCGTTCCATGGCAAATCTTTAAATAAATCCCAGAGGGGGAGTCCAGAATTATCAGTAAATCGTAGATGTGTATGTGGACTAATGTCCGTTAGTATATTTCCCGTGTGAGGATATCCAATTGTTTCTTTTGGGACTATCCAAGTGATGGTGTTATTTGCTACATTGAAATTACCTTCACAATTTTCCCAAGATTCAAAATCATGATCGCCATCTATCGATTTCCCTATAGCGAAACCACCAAACCCTTTGGGGTTGGCATGGACACAGGTTATATAGGAATTATTATTAAATGTCCACTCTACATCATAGATAGCTTCTAATCCATCTGTTTTTTCTTGCAGCTCTCTTATTTTTAGTGTTACATAGAGGTAATCCGGGTTCTCAATGTTTCCATGGAACCATGCTGATACTATGTCAGCGTACTTGAGATTATTTTGCAGCGGAAATGGAAAAATACCGAAGAGTTTAACATCCAAAATTCGATCTTCGACTTCTGGGTTATTCTCATCTCCTGCGAGTACTCGCAAGGGAAGTACTGTTAGTATCAACAGCATAATAACCAAAATGCTTACCATTTTTATTTTCATTTTTTCCTCTCTCCCTATAATTTATAATTAATTTATACAAACTACACATTTATAACTTTATTGGGATTTGTTTAAATAGTTGGGCTTCTTTTTTTATTATTGTTAATCTTTATGATATAAATCGAGGATGATTATTTTTTGTTCTGTCTTGGAATATGAATGTACAAATCGGAATGATCCGATACGGAATTCTCGTGTTCCTTTTTTGGCGTATCTCATGGACTTTCTTATCCCAGGATGTTAAAGAATCTTTGCAACTTGTTTTTTTTGTGTGTGTTCTTTGATAATGACATCTTTGATTTTTCCTAGTGTTAGTAGGAAGATGATTCTCGCTGTACCCCCCTACGTTAATCCTCCTTTTTCCCTCATGCTGCTATATCCATCCTTTGCTATGATGATATGGTCTAACACATCAATCCCAACAATCCTTCCCGCCTCACTTAAGAGCTTCGTCACTTCTTTATCATTCATACTAGGTTCGCACTCCCCACTCGGATGGTTATGGACGAGAATAACGGCATGGGCGCTTGCTTTAATAGCAGGGTTGAATACTTCTCGTGGATGGATCAAGGACGCATCAAGGATCCCCACCGATACGAGCGTCTCCTGGATGATTCGGTTCTTCGTATCCAAACACAATGCGTAGAAATACTCCTTCTTCTTCTCAGAAAGCGTGTCAACAAAATAATGGTAAACATCCTCTGCGGTCTGAATCTTAGTGGTAAATCCATGCTGTTTTAAACGATTCGTACGACGGAACAGCTCAAACATCGCACACATCCTCATTGCTTTGACGTTATCACCAAACGCAGACTCCAGTTCCACAAGCGAAAGCGCTGCAAGCTTATGCAGATTACAGTCTTTCAGCACCCGACATGACAGATCTATTGCGTTTTCTTGCCTGCTTCCGCGTCCAAGAACTATTGCAAGCAGTTCGGCATCAGAAAGAGCAGAGGCCCCTTTCTTTTTTAACCTGGCCCCAGGTCTCTCAAACCATGGCATATCCCAGACTTTCATACAAAAGAGAACTATTTATTTATACTTATATTTTTTTGTTTAGCCCGAGAGAAAGAGTAGCATTATTCCTTCATCCATGGTTAATATAATTTACGGGTCATAATACAGTATTGTCTCAAAATTCAAATACTGCATGGTTATTCAAAGTCCTCTATTGTTTTTAAGAGTCGATTTCTTTGTACTCCTCGTAGGCTCTATTAAGGAAAGAAATGTATCCATCAGGATTGTCTTCTTTCATTGCAGTGATTGCATCTTTTTGGCATAATGATGCATTGTGGAAATGATGAAGATTTTCATCGGTAAGATTTTCTCCGAGATATTTCTGGTAGAGACGAAACACTATCTGTGTCAGCACAAACGCATAGTCTGCAGTAAGTGGATCTATGGAGACGACTGCTTCACTAAACATCTGGGATTTACTTCCCGATTTACAGTCAACATAAAAAGGGAACACATTGGTATTATCAATCCATAACCAACGTTCTTCTCCTTTCATCAAAGGAAAAATGTAATCATTCTTTGTGTCTTTCTCGTCCTTCGGATAACATACTCGATTGACGACCTGTCTTTTTGTCGCATACGGTGTTTTTCCCCCAGTTGTTTCCACTAAAACCCATCCATAGCCTGGACAATAGTATTCAACCATGTAATGCATTTGCGTCCAGAACCCTTGATCATTATTCACGAGAAGAACTCGCGCGGGAATGTCATATATCCTAAAAAAGGCACATGCCAAGTGGGATCGCCCAACATTCTCTCCATTGATCAAAAGTGTTGTCCTGGCGTCTTGAGAGAGTAAAAGCCCTAGGTTAAGTTCTAGTACAAACAATCCAAATCGATGATTTCTGATAAATGGTGCTATCCTCTTCGCATATCGAATAAGGTTATCACTCATACCATGTAATTGTCTTGCTTTATGTCTGATAAGAAGACTGTGTAGTTGGACCTCTTTCGTTGAAGCAAGCCATATCTTGGTATCTTCCGGTAGCTGGTATTTTTTAGGGATTTTAACATAGGGTGGGAGGTCGCTGAAGTCATGATTTTTTACCAGGACCCAGCAAGAGAAATGAAGTAAAACACTTTCATCTTTCTCCATTGCTCCTATCGTGAAATTAATGATTTTATTGGGTTCATTGGTATCATTCTCTATCTGATAATGTACGATATATGACGTGGTACTATCATTGTAGATTTCTAGCATGAGGGGGACTTGATATTGATAGTCTGGTGGAAAGGAGAATCGGATATGAAATGTCCCGACATCTGCTGATGCATTAACATACAGATAGTGCTCAACACGGAGTAAATCAAGTTCTTGATTATCTGTTGGCGTTGGAATGTTTTTGTATGTCTGAGGAGAGGATCCCTCGAAAAAAGAAGTCTCACTACCTGCGAGCGGAGAGACAGTCAATATGAAGAAGAGAGAAAAGATACTTATCGCTATCAGTTTATTCGAGAGAAGCGTATTTTTATGTGAATTCGTTTTCATAAATCTATTTACTATTAGTTTATATACTATTTATATTTTCTCTCTTATAAAATTATTGATCTTGCATCTGTTGAATGGTTCCGTTGGCCCGTTGGTTTAATAATGTACCAGATGGTCCTTCAAAATGGGAGTATAGCCTTGAATTGGTATGGGTTCCTTGTCTCGAAAGTCTATGGATATGTGCTGATACTCAGTTACTTCGTCATGTTGGGTTGTTTTGGCTTTTATCAAAATAGGTACACTATGAGGAAAAAGGCTAGTATGAACTGATGATAAAATAGCGCTAAGGCAGAGATTTGAACTCACTTTCATCGTTAAATAGAAGTTCTAATTACTTTGATAAATTATATAAAATATTCTTATGCTCCCGTCAAGCATGTATAGTACGACGATACTGCTCCTCTATTTTAATGTGGATAGATAGTATTTAATATATTGTTATATCTATGACAAAATAGTTGATTCAATCTCATAAATCTCGTGAAAAAATGAGTCCGTCGTTTGCTCAGGAGCTTGTTGCTCCCTGTGGAATGAATTGCAACGTATGCAGCGGGTACCTTGCGATGCAACATGATGTGAAAAGCAAGGGGATTCGGATGCTGTACTGCACAGGGTGCCGGCCGCGAGATAAGAAATGTGCTTTTCTGAAAAAAAGATGTAAGCGTCTTCTGAATCATACCGTACAGTTTTGTTATGAATGTCCAGAGTACCCTTGTGAAAACCTTAGACATATCGATACGAGATATCAAACGTTTTTCCGGATGAGCCTTCTTGAAAATCTTGCATATATCAAAAAAAATGGGATGAAAATATTCCTCAAAACGCAAGAAGAAAAATGGCGCTGTCCAACCTGTGGAAGGTCGCTCTGCTGTCATAACGGACTCTGTTTTCAGTGCGACATTGAGCGTTTAATAAACAAGAAAAAACGGTATCGATGGGAGGAGTAAGGTATGGCGTATAAAAAGAAATCATGGCAGGAGAAATAATGATGGGATGTTCCTGCCGGAATCCAAGCGTCAATTTACTAGTAAAATATTGGAAACTTAAAAATCCTATTTTTTTGTTATCATATTTTTATTCATCACTGTGAAAAAGTAATAGTCGACTGCTTCATCTGGGGAAATGTCAAGTTCTATGGCCTTGCGTCTCATAGATGCAGCCATTGCACCCCCTAGCATTGCAGAAGATTCTCCAACAGTAAGATCGTTAAATTTTTCTTTTAGTTCTTCTGCAAATAATGAAAGCTCTTTTCCATTCGTTGTATCTAGCCAACTATACGTTTCCATTTTTATCTATTCTCCTTCAAACTTCACAATGCTGAAAATATTTTCTCCTTTGATTTTTTCTCTGCCTTTTAAATCTGGCAGCTCTACGACAAATGCACATTCAACAATCTCGCCTTCTAATTTTTTAACAAGGTTTCTTGCTGCATTCATTGTTCCGCCAGTCGCAAGCAGATCATCAACGATTAAAACTTTGTCCCCTTTGTTAATTGCATCCTTATGTATCTCTATCTTGTCTTTACCATATTCTAATGAATATTCTTCAGATTCACATTCTGCAGGTAGTTTTCCTGGTTTTCGAACTGGTACAAAACCACATCCTAAGAGATAAGCAAGAGGGGCACCTAAAATAAAACCACGGGATTCAATGCCGACGACTTTATCAATTTTCTTATCAGCATATCTATTGTACAAAAGGTCAACAGTTTCTTTTAGTCCATCTGGACTCTTTAAAAGAGTCGTAATATCTCTAAACATAATATTCTTTTTTGGCCAATCAGGGATTGTTCGGATTTTTGATTTTATTGATTCTGTCATTTTTTGGATCCTTCGGCAATAAATGAATTTCCCCTAAATATACTTTGACATAAACAGAAACCTTTTTTTAGTAATTTCTGTTTGTAAATTTCATGTCTGTTAAAATAGGAATTATCGGCGGTAGTGGTCTTTATAAAATGGGAATAATAGAGGACGTTGAAGAGATTGATGTTGATACGCCTTTTGGAAAACCTTCAGATAAAATAACTCTTGGTACGATCGATGGTGTTGATGTTGTATTTTTACCCAGGCATGGAAAAGGTCATACCATTGCCCCGCATAAAATAAACTATAGAGCAAATATATTTGCATTAAAAGAATGTGGCGTGGAATATCTTGTTTCCACTGCTGCGGTTGGCAGCCTTAAAAAAGAATTGAAACCATGTGATTTTGTCATTGCAGATCAGTTAGTCGATAGATCTTTTAAAAGAAGTACAACGTTTTTTGAAGAGGGAATTGTGGCCCATGTCGGTCTTGCAGATCCATTTTGTAAAACGTTGTCTGATATTGCCTATAAGGTAACAAAAGAAGAAGGTGTTGATGTCCACCGTGGAACCTATATTTGTATTGAAGGCCCGCAGTTTTCAACACGGGCTGAGTCGAAATTGTATCGTAGTTGGAATGTTGATGTCATTGGTATGACGCTAGCCCCTGAGGCAAAACTAGCCCGGGAAGCAGAAATGTGTGTATGCGGAGTTCTCACGGTTACTGATTATGATTGTTGGTATGAAGGAAAAGAAGACGTAAGTGTCGCATCAATAGTAGAAAACCTAAAAAAGAATGATAATAATATGGCTAACATCATAAAAAAACTGATTCCAAACATGAGATATAAAAGAACTTGTGAATGTCATACTGCCTTGGAATACGGGATACTCACTTCGCCAGAGCTTATGAAAAAACATGGAAATCCACGCGTTAATACTGTTTTGCTCAAGAGATTTATAAAATAAAAAAAACCGGGGGACTATGGTACTTTTCTTTTGTTTATTACAGAGAAGAGAAACAATAAAAACCATACGGTACCTGAAAAAATCTCTGCTATAACTGTGATCCACATATCCCGTGTAAAAAACGTTATCGCCAGTATGTATAATCCAACCATTGTAAGCCCCGCTGTATACACATTAACAGATTTGCCATGAATAACGTCTCGCAATTGCGGTAAAAGCATAAAACCGAACGACAGACCAACAAGAGCAATGACAATATCCTGCCACATAGAACAAATGTATAACAATTCATTATCCATAAAACTATATGTAAAACAAATCAACAAGTAGGTAAAAAAGCGTTTTGCGGTCACGGTAAAAGAAGAAAAAATTATGCTCCCGTCGAGGACGGAAAAGCGTTTCTCCTGGAATAACGGACAAGATAGACCCTTTTTTTACGGATCGTTTTCGTTCAACATCTCCTCACTAAACCTCTTCTTTATTTTTTTTCTTTTTTTGGAGGTTGAACTATGCAAAGAGAATCAATCTATGATAGAATGACAAACGCAGAAAAAGAAGTTGCTAACCTATTGAAAGAATTTGGGATTCAATAGTCTTTTAAACAACAAGGATTATCAAACTCTAATGTCGTGTCGATTGGTTGGACTTTACAATTTCTAAACTGGTATCAAATGGGATTATAATTTCTTGTGAATATGACCAATCTTCATCCCATTTAAATCTGACGTTCCAGGATAATCAAGTGGATATCTGTAAATTCTAGCAACAGCATTAGTAAAAGGCGTTGGTAGAATATTTGAATATTTCCATACAACATTTTTGTCCGGCGTCACTTCTAAAAACAACCCTTGCTGTGCACTACAAATCAATGTGTTGCCATTAGGAAGACGCTGTGCATTAGACAACTGCATCGAGTACATATCAGACGGAGGATCAGTTGTAAAGATCCATATTGGCTCCTCAGGGGCATATGGAGTCCTAGGTTTATGGGTATATGAACCAGTACTGTTAAGAGGCGGCACTATTTCATCAACAGATGAATAACCACGTGATAGGCCATTGTTAAAAACTATAATGTTTCCTTCTCCTGGACAGCCTGCATCTACCCAACTGGCACCATGCTGTCCAAAAAACATTTTATCACCTGCATCGCCGGCTCGATATGCCTGCGGATTACCCCACCGGTAGAGAAGATCTCCACCCATACTACTATTGCCACCGGTATGGCCTGCTGCTTCCTCGATAGTTGTGCTATGATCTATCACCCAGATTTCATCAAATTCATGAACACTAACTAATATCTGATCCAATTCTTCATTGTAATCAATAGAGTTAATATGATTCCAATCTTGTTGATGGTTGCCATAGTTTATATCTATCAGTTCAGGATGATCTTCTACAACACCGTAGTTATCTTTCGAAGGATCATAGTCCTGTATAAGATGGTCCCAGACATGCCACTCCCAGACAATAATTCCACCACTGGATCCAGTTGGTTCTATTTCCACTATATGATCCGGCCAAAGTGCATCTCCTTGTAATTTATGAGGATCACGACCTGCAGCTATTGCATCTTCTCGTGTTTTATACTCCCATGCGATCAATAAAACATTACCATTAGCAAGTGGTTCAATATCATGATGTGCACAATGATCGGAATTAGAATATTCAAACTCCCATAAAAGATTGCTATCCTCATCAAATTTTTCAACTCTACCAGCTATGCCTCCACCTCTAAAAGTTGGGTTATCACCCGGTAAGTCCAAGCGAAGTAAATCACCATTTTCAAGAAGATAGTTACACAATCCCTGTATATAATTACTTTTCCAAATATGAATTATTATGCCTTTGTTATTTATGAGATACGTATCTCTTGAATACTCAGGGCCAAAAAGAGTATAACCTTCATATGACTCCGCACTAAATGATATTTCATTCATAATTTGAGTTTTTACTCCAATGATACTGGTAGAAATTATTTTCCAAAAAGTCTGAATTGCTGAAGAATCAACAGTAAAAGTTATTAGTGGATGATCATAAAAAATTCCTAAGCCAAAGCCAAATATAATGACTCGTATTTCAGTTGAATCTCCTGCTGAAAGATAAGGAATTTCATATGTTTTTTTGGGAATGAAAATTAATTTACCTTTTTCAGTATTAACATTTAGGTGAATGTTTTCAATATCTGCATCTCCTTGATTGCATATTTCTACTGTCAAACCAAAACCATCTTTAATGTTTCCAATACAAATATCTATATTCTCATCGCTTTTTTCATAATTATCCTTAGTTATACTTACAGATAAACAATTAACTCCTGTAGCAATAGTTAAAAAAATAATCATTATCAGTGTGACATATTTTTTAGGGATATTTAGTCCTCCTTTATCTTTCATATTATCATGGGTTTTATAATATTTTTTACCAAATCATACCCAAATTTTGAAAAACGTATTAAAACAGTTCTAAATAAGGAATCGATTCCAAATGAGGGCATAATCGATATTATCACTATAAATAATATTTTGATGCGCAACAATTATACAAATTTGAATAAAAAAACAATAATACATTTTACTAATATATGCAAGTTCAAATAATTTTTATAATTTATCTAAAATAAAGTTATGCTCCTGTCGGGATTTAGGACTCACGGGTACAAAGCCCAACAATAGAACCATTTAGCTGAGGAGATTTAAACGTATAGTTTCAGGCAGGGGAAGTGATTTGAACACGAATTTACTAGTATGCTCCTCATTTTTTCCTGTTAATATTCCATTATCATCTTCAAGCGGAATTTCGACAGAGGGATACGTACGTTTACTAGTAAATGTTCCCATTCTGCTGATCATGCGGAGAATCATAGGGACTTTCCGATCCATGAGCAGTTCGGAAAATTATCAGTACATTGCGTCCTTACTTGCAACATGGAAGTTGGAAGGTAAAAACCTGTCTGAAGAGTGAGAGAACCTGCTCAGACATGAACTCTGTCTCTCCTAGAACTAAACAAATACAAAAAATCTTTTAATATGAGCAATATACCAATATTCTAAAACACCGGGAGTTATAGAGGTTTATGACTACTAAAAAAGAAATCGAAGACGCTTTAAATATTGTCAAGGCAAAATTTGATGATCCTAAACTAAAACCACGTTTTGTTGGTTTTTCAAAAAATATGCAGTTTACGTTTCCAGATCTTAAAACAACTTATTTGATGAAGGTAAATAATGGTGCGGTGCAGTCACTTGAAGAAGAAAGTATCCCTACCCCAGATATTCATGTTACAATTGATGGCGGGATACTTATTGATATCATGAATAAAAAAATAAATCCTATGACTGCGTATCAAACTGGTAAACTTAAAGCAAAAGGTAATCTAACTGATTTGTTAAAATTACAAAAATTATTGTAGAGAATACAATAATCTAGAATGCTATTGTTTAGGACTTATCCCTGTGTTTGAGATGATAAAATGAAAGCGTTCGTTACAGCTCCGTTTCATGAATTAGGATTTAAAATAATTAAAAAATATATGGACGTTAAATATGAGAACTGGCGAGAAACAGGTATTCTCTACCGCGATTCTCATGATTATATTGAGAAGATTAACAAAGAAAAAGCTGATGTTTTGATCACTGAAGGAGATATGATTGATGGGGACGTGTTGATCTCTTGCGATATAAAGATTATTGGTATTTGTCGTGGTTACCCTGATAATGTTGATATGGATGTTGCCACAAAAAAAGGCATCCCTGTTTTTTTTACGCCAGATAGAAACGCAGATGCTGTTGCCGATCTTACTATCGGTTTGATGCTTTGTCAGTTGCGTCATATGACCACAAGTGATCGACTCTTAAGATCTGGTACTTTCTTTGTTGATACGGGTGAAGGATTGGCTGACCTTTACAGGCGTTTCATGGGATGGGAACTTAAGGGAAAAACAGTTGGTATCATTGGTCTTGGTGGCGTGGGATTCCGGGTTGCAAAGCGATTGAAATTTGGATTTGACGCAAAGATTTTGATCTATGATCCCTACATTGATGAGAAAAAAATAAAAGAAGTTGACGGTAAACGCGTGGACTTGAAAATGCTCCTCAAGAAATCTGATCTTGTGTCTCTTCACGCAAAAGTTACTGGAGAAAACGTTGGAATGATTAGCGAAAAAGAGATTAAATTGATGAAACCAACTGCCTATTTTTTTAATACTGCTCGAGCAGCACTTGTTGATGAAGATGCGCTTTTTGAGGCCTTGAAAGAAAAGCGCATAGGGGGGGCCGGTCTCGATGTTTTTGGATCAGAACCAGTTGATTCCGATAACCGTTTTCTTGTATTGGATAATGTGACGGTGACACCTCATGCGGGTGGATCAACGTTTGATGCTGAGATTCGGCAGTCGTTAATGATTGCTGAAGATATTGAAAAATACTTGAACAAGAAAAAGCCAAAGTTTTTGAAAAATCCCGAGGTTCTTAAAAGGTGAAAGTTATGAGTCGGTACGTTTTAGCATTGGATTTTGGGCATGGGGGCGGGAAGGCTCTTTTTTTAGATCTTGATAGTGCAAATCGTTTTTTATCTTATAAGGAATGGACGTATTATTCCCCGGAGGGAGACAGCTATCGTAAAGAATTTGTGCCTGATGAGTTTTTTGACACATTTTGTCATATGGTAAGAGGCTTGGTAAAGAAACACAAGATAAAACCTGAGGATGTTGTTGGAATTAGTACAGCGAGTATGAGACATTCCAATGTTTTTTTAGACAAGAATGGAAAAGAAGTGTATGCTGGTCCGAATACCGATATTAGGGGTCTGTTTTATCAGGATGTTGTTGAACAAGAGGTTAAGCTTGATCTCTATAAAGCAACTGGTCAGGGGCCTCCGTTGATGTATATGCCTACACGTTTACTATGGTTCAAAAACGAGAAACCAGAGGTTTTCAAAACCATACACTATGGACTGAATATCGGCGATTGGTTGACTTATAGGCTTAGTGGTGTTATCGCGACTGAGCCATCTCTTGCATCTGCGACGATGTTGTTTGATGTAGAAAAAAAGAGATGGTTATCTGATGTCCTTGATACGCTGGGTTTAAACAGTGTTAATCTCCCTGAAGTTCACCATGCAGGGGAGCACGTTGGTGGGCTTACAAGTGACGTTGCAAAAAAGATGAATTTGAAAGAAGGCACTCCCGTTGTTATGGGTGGTGGTGATACCCATCTTGGTTTACTTGCATGTTCAGCGGTGAATGATGGTGACATTGGTGTGGTTGCCGGTACTTCAACACCAATTATGATGGTGTTATCAAAACCAGTTGTTGATGAGGAGCGGAGGATTTGGACAGGTTGTCATATTCTCCCCAATAAATGGGTATTAGAGGGTAACGGTCAGATGGGTGGTCTCTCGTATCAGTGGCTGAAGGATAACTTTGAGAATTTGCTTGGGAAGACTGAATTGGAAACTTATGCTTACATGGAAAAGCTCGCATCAAAAGTTCCTCCGGGATCTGATGATATGATTGCATCTCTTGGCGCAGAGATCTTTAATATCAATGAGCTAAACATTGTAAGACCAGGGATATTTACGTTTCAGCAGCCAGCACATCCGATGAATACAAAACCTGTGACGTTTGGTCATTTTATAAGAGCAACGCTTGAGAATGTTTCATATGCTATCCGAGGAAACATTGAGCAGATGGAGTCAATTGCACACAAAAAAAGCGATGAATTGAAGGTTACAGGTGGGATGAGTAGAAGCAGTTTGTGGTTAGAGATATTATCTGGGGTAACTGGCAAAAAGGTGATAACAGCAAAAGTAGAAGACGGAACATTGATGGGTTGTGCAATGTGCGCGGCTGTTGGGTCAGGAATTTACCATGATTTTAAAGATGCGACAAAAGAAATGGTTGAGTTTAAAAAAGTTGTAACACCTGAAGAGGGGTCAGTAGAGATTTATAATAAATGTTATAACAATTGGAAAGAATGGTATTGTAGAATAGGTAACTTGTAGAAAAACATAGGGGGCGAGACGAGATGGAGTATGAGGAACTCAGGAAACAGGTTGTAGAAGCCGGGTTGAACATGTATCGAAGAGGGTTAACGCATGAGACTTCCGGGAACATCAGCTGCCGTGTCCCGAAGAAAGAGAAAATACTCATTACGCCGAGCAGTGTGCCTTATGAGGAGATACAGCCAAAAGACATTATGCTTATGAATTTTGCTGGCGAAGCTGAAGAGAGTGGCAGGAACCCTTCTTCGGAAACACCATTTCACCTGTTAGTCTACAAGAATAGGGCGGATGTTGGGGGAATTGTTCATAGTCACTCGGTATATGCACTTGCGGTTGCCGCAAGCAGGAAAACCATCCCTGTGTTCCTCGATGAAATGTTCTCAGAGATCGGTGGCGAACTCGTTGTTTCAGACTACGCCCTCCCAGGAAGCCAAGAGCTTGCTTCGAATATCCTCGAAAAATTAGGGGATAAGAATGCTCTGCTTCTCGCGAACCATGGAACAGTGTGCTGCGGAAAAGATTTAGAAGAAGCGTTTTTGGTGGCAGAAACTGTAGAAAAAATCTGCAGAATTTTCGTTCTATCCTCGATGCTCGGTGGCGTCTATCCACTCCCTGAAGAGGGAATCGAGTACCAGCGCATGATGTATGAGATGAAAAAAGAGTTTTGAACTGTCTATTCTTTCGAACGCATGAGTTTCATCATCGAGGGAAGACCTTTCAGTTTAGCTGTTGTTTTTTCAGAGAATAAACTTTTAAATGTCGTAAGGAATCGCTCGTATTTATCAGCTCTAAAGGGGTACCAGTTAATATCCTTGGGTTTCTTCCCTTTCTCGATGATCACTGCTTTGATATTCGAGAAGGTATACAGGCCGTAGGGGCCATGATACCTCCCGATACCACTCTGTTTTACACCACCGTAGGGAAGGTTAAAGTTTGCTTGCACCATAAGTGCATTATTGATTGAGACACCTCCCGTGATGATTGCTCTTGAGACTTGTAAGGCTTTATCTCGATTTTTCGTCCACACGCTCGCATTTAACCCATACATAGAATCATTCGCGAGTCGAACAACTTCAGCCTCATCAGTAAACTTCATCATACAAATGACAGGTCCGAATGTTTCCTCTCTCATAATTTTCATAGAATGATTCACGTCCACGATCACCGTTGGTTCAAAAAACAGGGTTTTACCTTTTCGTTTTCCCCCTGAGAGAATCTTCGCGCCTTTTTTTACTGCGTCACTCAGATGATCTTCAACGATTTTAATTTGATCCTCTGATGCCATACACCCAATATCGAACTCTCCTTTTGTATCCCAACCCTGTTTCACGTTTTTCACATTCTCCACGACTCGTTTCACAAACTCATCGTACACCGACTCCTGTACGTAAATCCTCTCAAGTGAAACACAGACCTGACCGCAATTGAACAGACTCCCCCATATTGCTGCATTCACCGCTCGTTCAAGGTTTGCATCCTCGAATACGATCATCGGGTCTTTCCCACCGAGCTCAAGCTCCACTGGTATAAGATATTTCGCTGCTTTCTCCAGGATGACTTTCCCGGTCGCAGTGCTCCCCGTAAAAAAGATTTTATCAGGTTTCCCCTCGATGAGCGTATCACCAATCTCGCTTCCTTTTCCATATACAAAGGTGACAACACCGGGTTCAAAACCACTTTCCTTAAAGATTTTTTCCATGAGCATCCCGCTATACGTAGCTATTTCAGATGGTTTGTAAATCACCGTATTACCTGCGAGAACCGCAGAGACGATAGGAACAAGAGAAAGCGTGAACGGAGCGTTCCACGGAGCAACAATAAGCACGGTACCGAGAGGTTCATAGAACACATATGATTTTTTCCCCATCAAGGCAATTGGTGTCTTGATTTTTTTATCAGAAAGAATAGCAGCTACATTCCTCTCATAATATTTAATGCAATCAAGGACGGGGAATATTTCCATGAGTAGTGCTTCGCTTTTTGTTTTTCCAAGATCTGCTGATAACCCTTCAACGATGGATTCCATATGGTCTACAATGTACCGCTTGATTTTCCTGATTTCTTCCATCCTCTGCTCAATGGTTGTTTTCCGAAATGTGAGGGATTTCTCTCGGGCTTTTTCGTAAGCATCTAAAATATGTTGATGTGACCATGTCTTTTTTACACCGAGTTCCTCGCCTGTTGCAGGGTTCACCATTACTATTTCTGACATCAATAATGCTAAAATGAAGAGTTATTAATAATTTATTGTTTTATTCGAACAAATGGTTATTCTCGGATAATTACAGAAGGAGCTCCAAAAGGTGCCCGTTCTGTTTCAAATCCAGAGAGAAAAAGATCGTCGATATCTTCGCAAATCAACGCAGCGCGCAAATCTCGTCGTTGAAATCCTAACTGGATATCAAAGAATGATAACCCCTTAACATATCGGCAAAAAAACCCGTACGCTGGAGGCGGTCCAGGATGAATATAGGGTGGATCTGGATATACTCCATTGCTCTCTCTCAGCTCAGGAATGTCCCGATAGGTGAAAATCCTTCGACCACCACCTCTGCAAATGATTGTGACATTTAGGAAGGTAATGTTGCCTCCGACGTAACTCCCGGGAACAGCTGTGATACTCGATGCTTTCTTTCCTGCAATCGACGTGAGATGACTTATCGAAATATTTTGTATCTTCCCGACTGATTGGTTTTCTGGTGATCGGAGGCGATCCCCTAGCCGAATGAAGATTGGATAATTGACATGTATCAAGGTGATATCAGAGGCAGTCACACTATCAATCACCCCACCATCAACCGAGATAATCGAAATCCCTGCATACGACGGTAAATTCGGTGAATTATACACAATACAATTTCGATAGATAATATTACGGAAATTACCCACCGACTCCGTACCAATCTTCAATGCATTGATGAACGTAGAGAGAAGACAGTTCTTAACGGTTATATTTTCACAGGAACGTTTGTATCCTAGTATATAGGAACTTTTTATCGCAATCGCATCATCAAGGGATTTGATCTCGCAGTCTGTAATGGTAGCATTGTGACAGCACACGGGATCGATGCCATCCACGCGAACCTCTCGTGCAATATATCCCATGATGATGACGTTATCGCACCCTGCAATGAAGATAGCTTCATCTGGGGCATGAGTAATCGTGATGTCTTTGATGAAGATGTTTGTACAGGATTTGAATGCAAGAGGTTTCGGACCACGTTGAAAAATCGTATCGTTTATCTGATAAAAAATTGTGCTCAAAATCCATCCAAATGGTGGTGGAAATGTTCGATTAATAAAAGGCCAAGGTTCGAAGGCATCATTTCCATCAATCGTCCCTGGACCAAGAACACCGACATTCGAAAGATTCTCTCCCCAGATGAGACTTCGATGGCAATAACTTTGTGAAGTATCCTGATACTTGGCCCATGGGTTGTTTTCTCGTGGATCATATTTGGTCATATCCCGAGTACCTCGAAGCACTGTCTCAGAATCTAAATAAACAGTGACATTAGTTTTCATGTGTAAAGAACCTGAGAGATAGATGCCTGGTGGGAAGTACACAATACCGCCGCTTTGATTTACACACGCTTCGATGGTGGCGTTAATCGCAATGGTATCTAACGTTTTACCATCACCGACTGCCCCGTAATCTTTGACATTGAATATTGGTACTATTGATGGCACTCTCTCAGGCAATTCAGAGAGAACAAAGTCATATACTTCACGTGGCCCACTAAAACTACTCTCATTAATAGTCATACCCGTCGTAATGCTTTGAGCGTACCATAGGTCCCTGTAACAATCTTGAATAATGTACCATATTCCCGTAGAAGCGTCTTTGACGAACGTCATGGTTCCTTTCCGAGTTATCAAGAGGGTACAACTTTCGTTGTTATCCTCTCCCAGAAATGGACCTTGAGGATCATGATAACGTAGGAGACCATATCCCGTAATCAGGAGAGAATAATCGAATCTCACCTGATCTGTCTTAGTGCTAAAATTTTCACAAATCAAAGTAGCAGTAGCGTTCTCCCCCTCACACTCAGGTTTTCCCTTTTCATTCTTTTCCGGTGCAAACAAACTCGTCGTATCAAACTTCATAATAGACGCAGCAGCAGTCGATTCAACACGAGATGTTCCAAAAGTCCACAACGTCAATGGCTCTTTTAATTTAATAGAGATATCCTCTTGAGTACATTCAGCTGAACTATAGAGAACCCATCCAAAATCAGAACCACTATCCTCTGTAAAATTCCAATAATTGACAAGACCTTGCGTAAGAGAAGACTGCCAATGGCGAAAAAATGCCTCCGGTAAACAAAATCCATCACGTACCGTCAATACCTGAGAAACGAACTGCTTGCCTGAAAAACCATTCGCCCAAGGAATGAAGGATTCACCCATGAACTGTCGCTTCACTTCTTTTTCAACGTCCCCATAATTCAGCTTATACTTCCATCCCTTATCGATATTCAGTCTCTGCTCCGCGAGTATTCCATTTGAAAAAACTAACGTAAGTAACATGAACATAAGCACAATTACTATTATTTTTTTCGTTTGATTTTCAACCATAGCGAATTCAATTTTTTATCCTTGTTTTTTTTCTTATTCGATACCCTCTCCACAACAACAGCAATTATTATCGATACAATTGCGATGATAGAAAGATAAATGCCTGTAGAAAGACCCCAAGACGCAGAGAGATTCATATATTCACTACTTCCAGGTTGGAGCACCGTGAGCATTCCTGAGCCTTGCAAGCTGCCTAAACCGACATTACTTAATTGCGAGAACCCATAGGTAAAAATTGCGACGGCACAGCTAAGGAGGATGATACTGAGAATGGTCAATACAAAAGCTGTTTTTTTATACTTCTTAATCCCAATGCTACTAAGGAGGATAAAACAGGTGATACCGACGATTATTAAAACAGCGAAGAGAAACATAGAGAATTCTCCTGGAAGGTTCGCAAGTTCTATTTCTGTATGAGTTCCAACAGTTGTCGTAGTAACAATAGTCTGGGGGATGAGAAACGTGCTTGTTGATCGGATTGCAAATGGAGTTGCAGCAGTACCAGAGAGCCCCCACCATGGCATAACCACCGCAATGATACAAAGAGCAACTCCA
>JAPKYG010000045.1 GCA_026394435.1 Methanobacteriota archaeon
AAACAATCGTTTTTCAACGGACTAGTACGGAATATAATTATTGTTGGTTTGGTCAGTTTATTTACCGATCTTTCCAGTCAAATGGTATTCCCTGTCGTTCCCTTATTTTTACTATCACTTGGTGCGAGTGCATGGGTGGTAGGGCTTGTCGAAGGAGCAGCTGAAACCACCGCTTCCTTGCTCAAAGTCTTTTCCGGATATTGGTCTGATAAGATAAAGCGACGAAAACCATTTGTTTTTGCTGGCTACGGGCTTTCCTCTCTTACAAAACCATTATTCGCGTTTGCACAGACCTGGCCGTTTGTCCTTTTTTTCCGGGTTGTTGAACGGGTTGGAAAAGGAATTAGAGACGCGCCACGAGATGCAATTGTCGCAGAATCAGTGGATGTTTCCGTGCGGGGAAAAGCATATGGGTTCCAACGGGCGATGGATGGCATCGGTTCATTTTCCGGTGCAATTATCGCAGTTATTCTCTTACCGTTGTTTGGGTATAGAGACCTCTTTCTCATTGCGTTCTTCCCCGGAATCATCGCGGTCCTGTTCATCCTGTTTATCAAAGAAAAACGGGAACAAAACATACCAATCAAACGTACGTCAGCACCGTTTCGCGTAAGCATGAAACGACTCCCTCGTAACCTCCAGATATTCATCCTTGTTTCCACAGTGTTTGCTTGTGCAAATTTCGGGTACGCGTTCCTCATATTAAAAGCAAAAAACATCGGGCTCTCTGACAATACCGCACTTCTTCTCTACGTGTTATTTTATATTGTGTATACTTTATGTACGATCCCTGCCGGGATGCTCTCCGATAAAATCGGCAGGAAACCAGTTCTTGTTGCAGGATATATGTTATTTGCAGCAACCGCTGTCTGTCTCCTTTTCGCCTCACAACTTTACATGTTGATATTCGTCTTTATCCTCTATGGGATTTTCTTTGGACTCGTCGATGGAGTACAGCGTGCCTTTGTTGTTGATTTGGCGCCCTCCGATCTCAAAGGGACTGCACTGGGAACATTTCATACGGCAACCGGGTTGGTTGCCCTGCCCGCTGGATTTATAGCAGGGCTTCTTTGGGACCAGTTCTCTCCGCAGGCCACGTTTCTCTTTGCCTTGGGTCTTGCCATATGTTCTCTCCTCATGTTTTCCTTTGTGAAAAATACGAAATACTCGAAATAGCGATCTGAGTAAATGCAGTAATATACGAAGCATTATCAATAAATAATTGATATGAGGCTGTACGGAGATCCATTTGAATAAATATGTGAAACTCGTTGGATTTGGATTTCTCATCTGGTTGATACCGTTCCTCGTGTCATTTGTTATTTTTCCACTGAGGAACGCAAATCGACCCTTGTTTGAATCGGTTATGCCGGTTATTCTAGTGCTCACCGTAATGATCATCTCTGTTCTTTTTTTCAAAAAAATAGAAAGGGAGTCATTGAAAGAAGGTTTAATTGCCGGAGTTCTCTGGTTTGCTCTCAGCCTTGCCATTGACCTTATGTTGTTTATGCCAGCAAGTCCAATGCAGATGAGCTTTAGCGATTACATGATGGATATCGGCCTTACCTACCTTATCATCCTCATGATCCCTATCGGCATTGGTGCTCTTGTAAATAAAAAATAGAGGCTTTGTGGTGAACCAACAACCCCGCACGATAGGTATTTTTTACTTTTCAGGTACCGGTAATACAAAAATGATTGTGGAGCTTCTTGCCACGGAATTCGAACGATATGGAAGTGTTGTTGATGTTATCGCGATTGATGAGCTGATGAAAACCAATAAAACAGCTGAGGTTGAGAAATACGATATTATCGGATTTGGATATCCAGTTCACGCGTTCAACGCGCCTCGTATCTTTTTTGAATTCATCGAACTCCTACGAGATGGTAAACAGAAAAAAACATTCATTTTTAAGTCATCTGGCGACCCATTCATGCAGGGTGGATCAACAGCACTGGTACGAAAGGCATTACAAAAGAAAGGATACGATGTTATCTATGAACGATTGTTTGTCATGCCAGCCAACGTCCTTGTACGATACCAGGATCGACTTATTAAACAACTCTGCAACACCGCAGTACAACGAGCAAAAACAATGGTTAAGGAGATACTCTCAGAAATAACAAAGCTTCAAAAAAACACATTTTTCTCTAACTTTTTAACCGCTGCGTTTAGTAGTATAGAAAATTATGGAGCCAGATTCTTTGGGAAAAATCTTTATGTTTCTGACTCCTGTAATCTCTGTGGCATCTGCATCAGCAATTGTCCTACTAATAATATAACCAAACAAAAAGGACACATTATATTTCATTCGAAATGTACCCTTTGTATGCGGTGTATTTACAGATGTCCAGCAAATGCTATTTCTCCTCATTTCTTAAAATTCTTTGTCATATCACCGTGGTATGAAATTCAGACAATAGTGGACAATCCTGCGATTAAAGACGCTTGTATTTCCAGTAAAACAAAGGGTTTTTTTCGGCACTTCAATCGCTATTTCTCCGAACAGTAAAAGGTTCTTTCCCCTGTGAACAAATCTTTAAGTAACGAGAATCACTTTACGTAGTTGAGGGGTACCGTGCAAAACCAGGTAGAGATGCTGAATAAACATATTGATTTCTTAAAATCACTTGATACAGAAGAGTTTTATAATAAAGACGAAGATGAGGTCCGA
>JAPKYG010000216.1 GCA_026394435.1 Methanobacteriota archaeon
AGAAGAGCATAGAGAAGATAGAGGAATAGAGCAATGCATACGGCGATTAAGACGATGACATCTACTGGCATCTGAAACCTCCTTACAATCTCTCACACGCTTGAGCATACGCCCATGCGGCGAGGAATAACCCTGCGAAAATCAGAAGAACAATCCAATCATCCATACAGAACACCTCAAGATGGTTGGGGCTCAGCTATCTTTTAAGCAGTATATACGTTTTTCTACATTCTAGAAAATGGGTATTACCAGGAGTAATCAAGAGGAATAAATCAAAAAAATGGAACACCTGCGAATGTCTTTGATAATAAATAAATATGTCTTGTTCGATAGTGTCCTCTGGTCAAATACCTTTCGGCTTTCGAAGGCTAGACAAGGATAAGAATGTCAAAGATGCCGAAGGAATCGACCTCTGAAGGGATAGTATGAGCGAACCGTCGGGTTCTAACCATCAACCAGTCAAAGAACATCTGCTTGTCTGCATCAGCACAAACGCCACTCTTTCAAATAGACTGATTCGGAAAGGACGCGACATGGCCAACACACTTCAGGCTGACTGGCATGTTATCCACATCCAACGACCGGCATATCATCGCTATACAAGCAAAAGCAAAGACCAGATGAACCAAATGCTGAACCTCGCTGAGTCCTACGGTGCAAAAACAGAGTCGATATTTGGCAGCTCCATTGCTGAAGAAATCGTGAAATACGCAAAGAAGCAAAACATCACAACAGTCATCATCGGTCGACCGAAAAAACCATGGATATATGACGTCTTGTTTGCTCCGTTTTCGGTCAGTGAGGACGTTCTTCGCCACAGTGATACCATCGACGTCCATGTCGTCGGGGAGACCGACCCAACATCACAAGAACAGAAACATGAACGCAGAACATATTCTATATATGGCTACATCTATGCCGCCATAGTAGTGGCCTTCGTCAGCCTCGTCAGCTATTTGCTCACAGACTTCCTTGAACCGACGAATATTATCATGTTCTACCTCCTCGCTGTCGTGACTGCTGCAGTCCTGTGGGGGCTTTGGCCGGCGATTTTTTCTGCTGGTTTAAGCGTCCTTTCCTATGACGTGCTTTTTGTTCCGCCTCGTTTCTCGATCACCGTTGCAGACTCTCTATCGATCATTACTTTTGTTGTTCTTTTTATCGTCGGTGTTATCATTAGTGTACTCATAACCAGAGCAAGAGACAATGCCACCGCGGCACGATTTGGGGAACAACATATCTCAACCATTTATCAATTAAGTGAAGACCTCACCGCGGCAGTGACCATTGACGACATCGCGAAGACACTGCTTGAGAACATCGAGAAAAACTTTGTGTGGAAGGTCGCAGTGCTGTTTGTAAAGAAAGGCACACTTCGCATGATCGCCTCAAGTAAGGAGATAACCCTAGACGAAAAGCAGTGGGCAGAGGCGGACATGTGTGTGAAAACAGGAATTGATATTGGACTGAAGACTTCACCATTTACCAATTCAGGCTTGCGATTCCTGCCGATAAATACAGCAACCGATAACTTTGGTGTGCTCGTTATCAAACCACTCAAACCAGATGAAACGGTGACTATTGAGCAGGAGCGGGTGCTCCATTCATTCGCCTCACTTGCAGCGTTAGCCACAAGCAGGGTCCGATCAGTAAATCAACAGGCCTAAAATACCTATTTGCCAGACATTTTTTCCATTGCCGTTTATGGAGGACTCCTCGACAGGAAAAACATTCTTTCAATCGTAATTCAAAACTTTGTATCCATGGCACCGTCGTCGATATCATCTCCTTATGCTTCAGCGGCGGTGCCGGCGGCATCATCGATAATCTCGACAACGCCTTTCTCCAAA
Organism: Methanobacteriota archaeon; assembly: GCA_026394435.1. Classification (GTDB taxonomy): domain Archaea; phylum Thermoplasmatota; class E2; order DHVEG-1; family DHVEG-1; genus SM1-50. The sequence continues at coordinate 1,851 of JAPKYG010000216.1, forward strand.
GTGTCTCGCCAACATCGTCCATGGCAGACAACGCCAGCATCCGCTCTACGTTTCTAGGGATTTATACCCGTGAGCCCTAAATCCCGAAAGGACCACTATATTCATAAATAGGTTTATACGAATGAAGAAGATTCTGATATGTTAAAGCGCGGTTTTATCTGTTTTTTCCTGCGGGCTTTTAAGTTATACTCCGTAATCCCTCCAGCGGCTATAGTAATCTTTTTTTCGCCCCTCAAGTGGTTTTCAACCGCCGCCGTTAACCCAATTTAACCACCCAAGCAATCATCAGAGTAAACAAGTAAAAAGTTTAATCTAAGACTTTTTTATATATCGATATCAGTTCCATGAAGATAAAAATTAAGATATTACCTCGAAACGTGCTGCAAGAAGTCGACGTTTCAAACGGTTCAACCGTATCAGATCTGTTACAAAAAATAAATTTAAAGCCTGGTGCATTCGTCGTGTTAAAAAACAATTCCCCCATCCCAGTTGATTATGTCTTAATCGATGATCAGGAGCTGTGCATATTACAGGTGACTTCTGGTGGATAGTTATATTTGTTCCCCTAGAATAGCAGATAATCATAAAGCCCTCCGTCAGCTTTTAATAATAGATTTAAAGTCCTACCATAAATTACTGTATGGTATATGAAGAAAAATAAAATTCTAACAGAAGAATTCATTCGTTTTTTATCCCTACATAATGTTGAAAAACTACGACAGAAGAAATACAGATAAACATTAAATAAAATAGACCTAACAGTAACGAAGAAAGACCTGGAAAACCTTTTTACAAACGAAGATAAAACAGGTATCGACGATAGTGATTATAAAGACTGGACGAAACACGACTACCGGGTGGTTGTTAAGAAGTTCCGGACCTGGTTGCATAACCGTTCTAATGACGACTTGGACGACTGGGAAACCCCTGCATTAGTGAAATGGATAAAGATTAAAGCATCACGATCTCACTGCTCTACAATCAACAAACTAGTGTTCTAAAATTACACTATTGATATTCTAACACAATATGTTTATATAGAATAATTCTTGGTTTATCGTGGATTATATAAATTAAGAGTTTTTCAAAGGTCTTTCGAGGAATATATTCCTAAATCCATCCGCCAATATATAATATAATGGAGCAAGTTCTAAGGAATATATTTTTTGAGTTTTTTGTATTTTGTAAATACTCTATATATTTATATTCATTATTAAAAATATAAATATATGGAGGATGAGTGACAAGTTATAAGGGAGTGGGACACATGGATGAAACGATAAAGAAAATTGGGGACCAACCAGAAACCGAAGATATTGGGTATCTGCTGTGACAATTGGAAAATTTGGAACAATTTTTACCGTATTATCAGTCGAGGTCAAAGGAAGAGCAGGAATAACATCAATGAATTATGCCCTTACATAAATGCTCGTACCAACATCATCAGACCCATAATAAGGATAATACAACCGATGAGTCGTCCAAGTTTTTCCTCATTTATTTTTTGTGCATACATTGATCCAGTTACGGCACCGACCGCTGCAGAAACTCCGGCCATGAGCACTACGGGGTAGATGATTTCGTTTTTAAGGATATGGCCAACCGCACCTGCCCCAGAGATAAACACTAGGAGGAGGAGCGAAGTTCCAATCGCGGTGACCAGATCATATTCTAAGAACAGGAGTAAGACTAAGGCAAAGATTCCACCGATTCCCATACCGGTAAATCCGCTGCCAAATCCTGCAATAATACTAAAGAGGATAAAGACTACTAGGGTGTATTTCTTGAGGGTATGGACTTTCATTTTTGTTCGGACAAACTCAATATTGGTATGCAGTCCTTTCGCAAGAAAGCTAATCCCCAGAAGGATAAGCATGGTGCTAAGCAGCAGGACGAGTGCCAGCTCTGGTGTTTGGGAGGTGAATTGACTGCCTAGAAAAGACCCAATAGCACCGCAGATACCAATGACTAAAGCAGGACGCAGGTTCGCATTATTTTTGCGAAAATACAGGATTCCCGCGATTAATCCTATAAGGCAATCAATGAGGAGACTTGTCCCAATGGCTTGATGAATCGAATGACCTAACACAACAGTCATTGACGTAATGAGAATCGCTCCGGTCGTCCCAGATCCCATCCCAAGGAATAACCCACTGAAGAACCCTGAAACAATTAAGATGATTGCTTGAAGGAAATCATTCATTAGAGCAGCAGAAAACTCTATTTCCATTATATACATTCTCTTTTGGGGGGGGGTGTAGAAATCCTCGATGATGAAATAAATCAAAAAGAGAGGATTTCTTGATTTTCGTAAAGTGATGAGGTTTGATGCAAAAATGCGGATAGCGAGATATCGTCGTCGGTTATAGATGTTTTTTACAGGACAGTATTTCGGCAATCAAATATTAACTCATCGTTCAAATCTTCTTTTTTCAACTCCTCGTATAAAAAACACATTCATCAATAATATAAAGCCTGGTGTTCCTTCATTCGTCTCCCCCTGGAGGAGATGTTGAATGGAGACCTAACTACCGCTATCCAGGTTGCCTGTTATCGACCGATAATAAGATCTGCAATGGTGTCCTGAAATGCATTCAAAATCATCGGGTATTCTTTTTTGTCCTAAAACAGTGTAACAACGAGAATGAGATTATTTAGATGCCATCGGTTATACAACAGGACTGAAAGAATCTGGAACAACAACCGTACTGGATATTGTTGTGAACAGGTTTTTCAACGCTTTCTTCTTTCAATGATTTTGCTTCCCCGTTGACTACGTCCATTACAAAGTTCGTGCATTGATCCTCGGGCGTTGATCACTGTCATATCTAAATTTTTTCATCAGGTCTTAGTACAATTATTACGCTGGTTAATTACCCTGTTTATTCTTAACTTTTAACCTAAAAGGTAAGAGGTCAGCCGTGTGAAGTTAATAAGATGGCCGACCCATGATCAAGAAGGTTCTTCTCATTCTGATGAAGTGTTTGAACAACACTAAGAAGAACCTCGTAATTTTTCGCTCCAGCATATGATCTGCTCCCCCCA
>JAPKYG010000005.1 GCA_026394435.1 Methanobacteriota archaeon
ACCGTCCCATTACATGTTGGATTAATTTCATCATGTGCAATGGTTGATCCTATGAGTTCATCGAAATGCCAAAAACCTCTTGTAATTTGGTATGTATAGAAAGATATTGGACCATCTATCATGGTTCCATTGCTAAAATTCATCCAAGACCAACATTCATATTGAGTACCACTTAGCAATCCATTTAGTTGAAGACCATACCAACCATCAATAGAAAGTGGTTTTACCAAAGGTGAGCTGAGATATGGTCCTCCAAAAATTCCATGGGTAAAATTGAGGAGACCTGATGTAAAAAAGCTCGTATCATAAAAATCATAATACATTTTTAGTGTCGCAGAAGTTTCTGAAACATCTTCTGGTGGTAAAACTGTTGTGTATGGAGAAAATACACTCGTACCTTTTTGGATAATTTTGTCGAAAATGATGAAATTCTTATGTACATCGACAATGACACATGACACTTGTTTTCCTTGCAGATTCCCTGCAGGATACAAAACACGCTCGCCTATACTCCAAAATCCATCACCATTTTCATCAATCCAATAATTAAATTCACTAACGCTAAACGTGTCTACAACAGTTGCGATTGTTACAGTTATTTTTGTTTTTGTATCAAGGGGAATTCCACCTTGATGTTCAACAATTACACTATTATTTTGAATTAATCCAACTAATGAAACCTGTGGAGGTGACACATCTGAAAAATTAGACCAAGGATTGAGAACAATAAGAGAGACTGCAGAAAAGACACTCACTGCTATTGTAATAAGGATCAGAGTACCGATAATCTCGGACACTGCTTCATCTCTATTATGAGGTACCCGTGAAATCGTCTCTCTATTCATTTATACTCCTAATGTGAGTTTAAATAACAACCAAGTCGCAAAGACCATGATAAAAACATGTTTTACGCTGGATGTAAATCGTCCGTCTTCAAAGACACCTGCAACCAATGCGGATCCAAATGATTGGATAAGGCACGCAAGATAGAAAACTGCGGTAATTTCCTCTTGTGATGCCATACTTCCTCCCCCCATAACGCCCTGCATCCCCTGTGAACCTTCGCCCCCTACCATCGCAGGAATAAAACTAGTGCATAAGATTAATACGATTGCTAAGAACACGAACATACCTACATAGATAACAACGACATAGGACGCCATATTAGTTCTTCGTTCTGCCTCAAGCATTTTAATCTCTCGCGCATCCTTTGCCGCGACATCAAGTACATCAGCGACATTCCCTCCGCTGTTACTCGCCTCAATAATAAGTGTAATTGTCCTTTGAATCGATTTTGTATGCACACGCTGCGAAAAAGCAAGAAGCGCATCGCTAACGCTACCCCCCCAGGAAACCTGCTGAGAAATCTTCTGAATCTCAGGTGTAAGAATTCCATAGTCTCCTCTCGATGCAAAAAGTATCGCCTTGGTAAACGTCATTCCAGCTCGGCGAGACTCTGCAAGATCTCGAACGAAATTAGGGAAAATTGAGTCAATCTTCGAAATTCTTCGTGCATGTAAAGATTGGTACATCCCGTACACACCGGTCCCAGAAAGCAGCGCAAAAACAAAGTAATCGACAAAACCGCCAAATCCTTTTAGAATACCAAGCAGCGAGAGCACACCCAGGAGTACGAAAATTGTAACCAATACACCAGAAACAACGTTAACGATCAGTTTGGTCAGATTCTTGGTGACGATGAGATTTTTAAAGTAATTATTTTTATGTATTTTATTATTTTCTTTCATCGCTACTACTCCTGAGACATCATACGAATCACTATCGCAAATCCAATGTGAATGAGGGGGACGAGTATCAAAATTAAAATGTAAAGGAATGTTGCGTTCCAATCCCCACTGATAATCATCATGAGCGGAATAACAATAAGCAGTAATAGCACACCTGCAACAGCAGCAGTAACATAGCTTTCAGCCATAATCCCTAGGCTTTCCAGGAGTTGTTTCTGAGCGTTCCGATTCTCCCATAAGTATTGATCAGCTTTATGCATAAAATATGATTTCAACGAACCACCTGATGTTACGGTCACAACCATCCCTTGAAGGAATTCCTTAAATTTTTGTGATGGTGTACGCGCAATATTTTTCTTAATCGCGGTGATAATATCAAAACCAAGGAAACAGACATCACGATAAATCCATGCTGATTCGCCCTTAACCTCACCATAGATGTCCTGTTTAGAGAGGCTTTTAAAAATCTCAGTTGGTGTAACACCAGCGGACGCCATCGCGGAGATGAAGTTGATTGCGTAAGCAAGATTTAGATCTATCTTCTTCTTACGTGCCTTCGCTCGGCTTTTTGGTGTAGATAATAACACCACATAGATAAGAACACTGATAAATACAGGCATGAGAAGGAAGAACACAAGTAATCCGCTATCTAATACAATATTAATGAGAGGAAAAACAAGAAAAACTAATGAAACGAAAATAATAAAGGTAACTAGGAACCCAATGATGGTGCTAAGAAGGACATATGATAGATAAGCACCCGCACGAATCTCCATATGAGCCGATTGTAATGTCTCCTGCAGGTGCTGATTTGCTCTTTTTTCTCCAAATCGCCCAAACCATTTATAACTCGTTCGTTGATATTTAGTGAGTGTTATCGGCATCCCTCCGTTTAAATCCTATTTATTCCTTTGTTTTTTAACAAGAGCGATATCTTCGGACGACCCTTCCGATCGTATATCATCTTGTTTTTCAACCATTACTTCTTTTATCTCTAGCTCTGGCTGTTTCTGTTTAGGCTGGTTTCCTCTACTGATTTTTTCCATGATTTCATCAGGTGTCTCTAAATAAGAGGCGACCATCCGTGCTACGTCTTTAAACGCTCGAATATTGTTGTCTTTCATCCATTCGAGAAGCTCAACACGACGTTTGAGTTCCGCCATCATTTCTTCTTTAGTCATCCCATGCTGGGCTCGTATGCGTTCCAGGACATAGCTTTTCCCAGAGTAGTTGAATTGATCTTGTACTGGATCCCAGCGGAACACCTCGTTTGTCAATATTTCTTTTGTCATCGGATCAATGTCGACGATTTCTACAATCTGTTTACATCGTCGGACCCGCTGGTCACCTACTTCAGCTTGCACCTGGATCGTCACAATATCTAATGATTGCAGCATGACTCGTGGGATTTCAATCGGTTTGCCCTCCAATCGATGGATGAGAGATTGAGCTGAGTCGGCATGAACCGTCGAATACGTTGTATGTCCCGTGGCCATCGCCTGGAACAACACGTACGCCTCTTTTCCACGAATTTCTCCGACAAGGATATACTCAGGTCGCTGTCTGAGCGCAGCCTTCATC
>JAPKYG010000178.1 GCA_026394435.1 Methanobacteriota archaeon
GCAAATCGATCGTGATGAAACAAAGGTTGTCATGGAGCTTCAGAAAAATTCGCACGAAAGCCTCGATGTGATAGCAAAACGAGTAAAGTTTTCACGGCAGAAAATATGAAGGCTCATAAAGAGGCTGGAGGCGGATCGCACCATCTGGGGATACACCGCAATCCTTGACGATGAAAAGAGGTCACTGAAAAGCTACGTGCTCATGCTTAAGCGGTCAACGAAACCGATGGATGAAAAAACCCTGGAAGCCATCATGTCGCCACGCTTGTAGGAATTGGCCTCAAATGCGGGAGCATCCATGGAAAGTTGCTATTTTGTTCACGGTGAATACGACTGGATCTTCACGTTCACGGCCCCGGGCATTGTACAGGCAAAGAAATTCTGCGAGACATTGTTAGAAACGTATCCCGGAATTTTCGCACGAATGAGTCTTCAGTAGTTGCTAAGGTAAAAAAAATGAGAAAGAAAGCATGTTCAACAGGAGGAAAACATGAAAAATGACTCTGAGCATTTTGATGTGTCATTTAACAGAAAAACGAGAAAGAAAGGATTTTTTCTCAACAATGCATACAAAAAGGATATGACATACATTCGTGGGACTGGATGTTTTGTTATATGTAATACATGAGGATGTAATTTTATCATTTTGAAACTCTACTCCTATAATATAAAGTATCTGGAACGATATAGTATAACATAGATGCAGGTGAGGCGTTCTTCAGACAAACAACAACAGATAGATCTAGAATGGCTTAGAGAGTTTGCAAAATTTCTCAATAGAAACGGTAATAAGGAGAAATTTGAGGTAGTGAAAAAAATCTTTGTTGAAACTTATCTTGAAAACATTCGAGAGGGGATGAATCCAAAAGATGCTCTGCAAAAAGCTAAATCGGTTGCATTATGCTTTTTGGTGTTACAGCAATAATATGTAAATCTTCCATTTCATTAGAAGTTTTTTCCTTTTATTCTATGACAATCTCTTTTTTAAATACTATATCTCTTAGACGGATTTTCTTTTCATCAGGTAATAACTCTGCTGGAGGATGGATGCCCTGTTCAAATAATTTGTAGCATGCACATTGAACATGGTTTTCTTTTGACGAACAATATTTCTCGACCATGTTTTTGAAAAGCTGTATGGTTTTGTCATCTTCAATAAAATATTTTATTAATGGAGGAATCGCCCCGACGAGATCCTCTAAACATTGGTTTTGATTTTTGCAGACAAAGCCAGATTTTAAAACAATATACGCTAGACAGTTGTGATAATTATCTGAATCACATGTATCAAAACCAGGGTATTCCACTATACGGTGAAAATATTGAATACATTGCCTTGTATAATCTATATAATGGGGGCAACCCATGCAACCCATCCTTCTTTTTTCTATAACCAGTATTTTATAACTTCTTTCTCTTTAAAAACATACTCCCTCTTTTGATGATTATTGAGAAATCGTAATGGAGAGTCTAGTCCAGGGGGTGAGAAAAAGATTATAGGAATTCTTTCAGCTTCTTTCTATCTGGATTCAGGATATACTGTTTTTTAATAAACATCAATGTTTGCATAATCGTTATCTTCTCGATAACACCAGGGTGCAACGCAACCAATGAATCAGAAAACTTTTTCGCTTGTTTAAGATCCTCAGCAGTAAACGTTAAAACCCAGTCGTACTCACCATGGACATAAAAACTGCTTTCAATAGTAATCCCTAACTCTGCGACAAGATCTTCCAATTTTCTTGAAATGATTATATCGACTGTTTTTTCTTCGAGTTGTTTCGCGGTTCTTTTCACCATCAACATAAAATGCTCAAGTCCTATTTTCTCTTCATTAAAAATCGCGGTATATCCCCAAATCAAACCGCTTGCTTCTAATCGTTTGATGATTCTCCATACTTTTTGCCTTGAGAACCCACAGTGCTTTGAAATCGTTTCTATGCTGTCTTTTGAGTTTTTCTGAAGTTGAATAAGAACCTTTTTTTCGTCCTTATCTATCTGAACTCTACTACTTCTTACCATATTTCCTCCTCTATAACTGCAATTTTAAACTATATTCATGTTATTGGTTCAAAGTCAGGACAATCTTCCAGGCAACCATCTAATGGTATCTCATTGCCTAACCTGCATCGTTCACTTTCCACGCATTCTTCGCCGTTAAGCGTAACAGTTGGAATACGATACTGTTCAAGATATTTGCATTTTATCATGTTCCTTCTCCCCAATCCACAATATTATAACAAACATGTCCTTTAAAAACATATCCTTAGAACACATGTTAAATTGAAAATGGGGAGTCCAGTCTGGGAGGAAAGGTAGATAAAAGAAGGGTAGAAGCGTCTTGGAGGAAAGTTCCTACCTATTCTACTATTGACTCCCCAAGATATTATTATCTTTTTAATGTATAAAAACGTTTGGTTGCATTGATGTATAG
>JAPKYG010000125.1 GCA_026394435.1 Methanobacteriota archaeon
TTTCGCTACATTGATATTCTCCATCTGGTTAATATTTTTGTCGGCAGGGGCTTAATCCACAAGCATTCCTGGGTGCTCACACAATATTTTGTGGCACAATGTGGCAAGTGGTTGAAGAGCCCCCAATCAGATAGAAGAAGCTCAAACAACATATGCGTTGTCGGCTTAGCGGGTCTTTGGGGGGTGCCCTTGCCCTTATGGTTTGTCCAAAGGACTCTGAATATATTTTATGATGCTCTGTAGGTTTCTTTATTGGTGAGCATATACCATATGATGGTGAGCATTTTCCGTGCAGTAGCTCTTCTTGCTGTATTCGCTCCCTTCCTTTTCTGAATCGGGTAGAAATACTGTTGAAATCTTTGGTCTAGCATGATTGCTCTTCCGGAGCATTCGTAGATGATCCATTTCAGCCACTTGTTCACCGCAGTATTACGGACAGATCGCTCAGTTGAAGCAGATTGGTATATACCACGACAGAGACCTGCGTAGCTCACCAGCTCTTTTGGTGATCTGAAACGTTGTATATCACCAATCTCAGCGAGTATCATCAGAGATGAAAACTCTGCGATGCCTGGCATGCTCATGAGCAAGGTAGTTTCTTTTCTATTTCTTGCAATTTGTTTTATCCGTTTCATAACTTCTTTTTCTTCTTTTTTCAAACTGTTATACACATTGATGAGATTCTGTATATCCTGATCTTCTTTTGCTAGTGTTGAAAGTGTTTTTTCATTCCATAGTTTACCATATTTCACTCCCTTGCGCAGGAGATAGCTTTTTATTTTACATTGAACCTGTGTTTTGAGTCGTGTAAGATTGGATTTATGTCGTGCGAGATCTCTGAACTTCAGGGTTTGTTCATCTGGTATCCATACCTCGGGAAGATATTTCGTCCGAAGTAAATCCGCTAATATCTTCGCGTCGACTCGATCGGTTTTTTTCTTACAGGCAATATCATGTGTTTTTTTCGGGTTTGCAAGTTTAACTTCATACCCCATATCTGTTAAAATCTTGTATGTTCCTCTCCACATACCGCATGCTTCTATCGCGATTGTTATCCCTGAGCTGGGGATGTCGCAGAGGAATCGTTCCACTGCCTTTTTCGAAGATGGAAAACTGTGTTCTCTGGTAATGGTTCCATCTCTATCCATAATGCATCCTGCAAGTTTTTCCTTGTGGATGTCTAGACCTCCGTAGAGTTTTTCCATAGTTCATTATCACCTCAATCAAGTGCTTATAATGGCAATAAGCACTTGAGTATTTTTTCCTGAAAAAGAGTTCTACTACCATCAGATGAAAAGTCGCAACTATAAAAAAAAAGGTCTAGAGAATTACGCTATGTGTTAGATGAATGGATGAGCCAGGCGTTTTCAGGTATCTTTTTATAGATTTCGTAGGGAGACTCTTTGATAGGTTTCCGATATGCCTCAGTACGAATCCCATCATTATTAAATGACCAGTAATATTTTCGAATGAATTTCCCTTTCTCATTCAATTCTTCTCGTCGGAGGTAGAGCAAGTTTTTCTGATGTAAATCATTGAATATCGAGCGGACGTCTTTATGAAGAGACATGTCCTCGACTTCTTTCGATCCCCTGAACACCTTCTGAACGGTTTGGGCGAGCGCGGTCGCATCCTCTTTGGTCATGTCAAATCCGTTTTTCAACGCCTTCACAAACAAGTTATTCATCTTTTCTCACCGTGAATAATCTTCTGTTACTTTTATTATTAAGGAGTTGTTGTACACCTGTTACCAGAGTTCTGTACGGGTGTTACCGAAAACCATTTTTACCGTTCCATAGTAAAGAAAAATAATGAAAAATTACTACAAATCAAAAAATAAAAAAAAAGAAATGATCTAAAGATAGAGTATCATGATACTAGTTTAGTCTCGTTTGACAATACCAGCAACTGTAATGATGAATGCTACGATTTCTAAGATATTGAGTAATAATATTGTATTTGAGCCAGGGTCCGTTGGTATAACAAAACGTAAAAGAAGCATAACACCCCAGATTCCAGCACCCAGTACCACCAATGTTTTATTCATGAGTCTCGCTCCAAGTCTTTCGTATCCTTCAATACAGATTGTAATTATGAAATATGGTTATAATACTTGTCTTTTTTCGCTTGATGAGTAAGCTAGATGGCTTCACAAAACCTATAAACACCCATTCCTATTTTGTTTTCATATGACAAACTATCGCTTTCAGAATTATGCAAAACGCGTACGTATCGGAAAAATCATCTGCCTTGCACGAACCTATAAAGAACACGCACGAGAAATGAACACCATAGTGACAGAAGATCCATTGCTCTTTCTGAAACCAGCAAGCTCCGTTATATTCAATTACGGAACAATCGTCATTCCCCGGATGTCTCAATGTTTGCATCATGAGGTTGAGCTTGGTGTTATCATCGGAAAAAACGGCAAACATATCGCTGAAGAAAAAGCGCTAGAACACGCTTTAGGATATCTTGTCGCTCTTGACATCACCGCTCGGGATATCCAATCAATTGCGAAAAAGAACGGGTGGCCTTGGGGAATTGCCAAAGGATTTGACACGTTTGCACCCCTTAGTGATGCAGTGTTAAAAGAAAAAGTACCAAACCCCCAGAATCTAGATCTGGAATTGAAAATCAACGGCGCAATAAAACAGAACGCAAACACCAACCAGATGATCTATTCAATGCAGCGAATTATTTCATTTATTTCGGAAATTATGACCTTGGAACGTGGAGACCTTATCCTGACCGGAACACCAGAAGGGGTCGGAGAAATAAAAGAAAGCGATGTCATTGAAGCACGATTAGGTGAACTCTGTTCATTAACCGTTGATGTACAACGGGAGCGATAATCCTAGATGATTCTCTTTTTTAAAAGACAGGTTTTACACGTCCGTTGTGATGTCGGCTCACCGCACGTCGGACAGGTATTGAGTTTTATAGCAGGATACTGTTCGAGCAACAACTCCTTGATGCTCTCATAGCTATTCAAGATGCTATGTCGTGTCCCAGGCGTGCTATCCTCAAGGGTATCAATGATCTGACGGAAAGAACCACGTAACGCACGCGTTGAGTACGGGCATTCAGCATTATGAAACTCAATGCTTTTCACAATAGCATACAACATGATCTCTTTTTCAGGAATAGTTCGCAATGGCAGTAACCTAGGCACAAGACCAGGCTGAATCCTTGCATGAGGACCAAGACGCGCAAGTTTCTGCATATCACCGTTGGTAAAATTCATAAGTATCGACTGTGCCATATCATCAAGATTATGTCCAGTGACTAGTTTGTGCACCCCCAGCTCCTTTGTTTTCGTGTTCAAACAAAACCTACGAAACACACCACAATAACTACATTCCCCCAACTCATCATGAAGAGAAGCAATCTCATCCATGGTTTTCCCTATCGCATCTTCAAAGGAGATGACACGATGTTCGATGCCTAGTTTTTTACAATTTTTCTGCGCAACAGGAAGGCTTTTGTCACGATACCCGCCAATACCCTCGTCAACTGTGATCGCATAGAGTGTAACGTTGGGTCGCTTCGATAAGATCTCATGCATAAGATGCAACGCGACTGTACTATCTTTTCCTCCAGAGAGTGCGATACCAATGGTTGCATCATCAGTGGTTTTTCCCTGTTTTTTAATATCTTTTTTTACGCGTCGTTCAACAAATTCAATAAAATGTTTTTTACAGAGATGCGCTCCGCTGTACCGGATGAAGGTTATCGAAGGTTTCTTACATTTCAGGCACTGAATGGTCATGAAAAACCTCTAGAGGCTAAAAAACAATCAGATGCAGATTATCTTCTTGTTTTAGTAGTTTGCTGTGAAAAAAAGGAATACGCGAAAAATAAACCTTAAGTTTTATATCCTGTGTGGATATGAAACTTGACTTAAGCTCTTCAATAAAAAAATAAAAAAAAAAGATAGTTGAGAGAATAGCACTTTTATCTCATTAAAGGAACAATCGCTCTAGGAAGGGAAAACGTTCAAGGATCCTGTGTAAAAATTGGAGAGGGTAAGAATAAGGGAAGAATTGGTTCGTTGGTATTTTTATTTCAAGTGTCCCCCAGTCGCTCTCTGCGTTATAAACGTCTTTGACCTTCGCTTTAATCGCGTAAGTTCCTATTACAGTCCAAGTATGCGTTATGGAGACCTGTGCCCCAGAGGCATGCGGACCGTTCCATTGCTCAGAGGTGTTATCTCCCCAGTCAACGAAGTAGGAGAGATTATCTTGGTCTGGATCGGTTGCGGTGAAGACGTAGGTGTATGATTTCACAGGTTTTCCCCGGGCTTCACCTGAAATACCTGGTTTATTCGGTGGATTATTGGGAACATTCCCTGTGGTGAACTGCCATATTGGTCCTGCGGCTGATGCACCATTGTTGTCCCATGCGACGATTTTCCAGTAATAGTTGGTAACAATGTTCATTGTTCCAGGATTATAGGTGGTACTGGATTGGTTACATGCTACTTTTGGTGGAGGACTTGTCGTCCCACAGTACACATCGTAGGTGACGGTATCAAAAGGATTCACATCCCCACACGTCCAACTCAATTGTTTATGAATATCAACATATGTTGATCCATTCGTTGGATTTGGAGTGTTAGGTGTGTTTGGTGGTGTGTTACTTCCAACACAGACTCCTGTTGCATTATCAACCCAGTATGCAGTAAAAGGATTTCCAGACGGCGGATCTGCATACCCTTGGTGCGCTTGAGAATTGAATACGACTGCGATCACCTCAATGTTCCCATATTGAATGTTTCCAAAGTTATGACCATAACCGTCATTATAGTTATGTCCATCCCATGTTGCAGAAGCTGCCCACGTATTACCACTGGTAATAGAAATATCTTGGTTGAACGCGTAATCTAAAAATGCACAGGTGTAAACATGTCCCGTTGTGTCTTTCCATCCCATCGTCGATCCTAATTCGGTCATATAGACTCGGAGGCGCCCACTGTATTGCGTCGCTTCATTGTTATGCACAGCGACTTTAATGTTCATCGCTGCATTCCCAAGCCAGGCTACATTAAGTGTGATATCGATATCTGCTATAGCCCTTGCACCGGTTTGAGTGATAGCAGTCCTGTAGGCAGCTTCAACGCTGGTCCATCCACCAACAACGGCTTTATTTCCACCATCGAAAAATACAGTTGGGAATCCTCCTAAATTATATTCGTCAATTCTCGCGGCTGCATGGGTATTTTTATCATCTAACAGGGTGGTGTAATAAAAAGGATAATCGCCGCTTTGGATTATGTTTTTCAAGGCTTGATGTGCATTATCGCAAGGTCCGCACCATGTGGCAGACCCGTCCTCCGCAAAAACAGTATGGGTAAAGACCCGATCCCCTAGATTGTTATCATCTGATGTTTTTACGTCACTTTTGAGTGCAACAGCTCCAAATGCGCTTATTACCAAAATACCTATAATACCTATCGATAGAATGTTCTTCATATTTTTTCTCCTATTAATTAATAATGGTAAATTTATATAGTTTTCCTCAAATTGAGATAATTTTCTTGTAAAAGCCGTAGTCTAAAAGTATTTGGAAATTTTTATTAGTTCATACGTTCTTCTACCGATGATGACCATGGATGAGGACGTTGTTTATATTAAAAATGGTGAGGAAAAAAGTAAAACAAAGAAACTAGGGAATCTCTATCGATTGACGGTAAAGTCCCATACGATGGAGGCGATCATCGCAGAACTTGATCCTCACATGGAATCAAAATTGTTTCAACACGATGGGGAGGAAATGCATTTTGTTCTGCAGGGTGAAATGGAGTCCATAGCTGGAGAGAAATCCTATAAACTCTCCGAAGGGGACATACTCTGGCATAAATCAATGTTGAAACATCATGCACGAAATATCGGTAGTGAAAAAGTCGTGTATATCACCTTGGGAACGCCACCGAGTTTCATGTCAAATATGGTATAACTCATCGAAAGACAGACAGTCACCACTCATAATCTTCTTTTTTCTTTGCCATTTCGTATGAACTCATGTCAAATAATCCAAGTAACATTAATACTTTTTTGGGAATGGCTTAAATATTTGGAAGAAAGCATGGCTAGAACAGAGAAGTAGTAAAGGGAATTACAAACCTCTTCTGGTTCTGGCTCATACAAACGGAACATACGAAAATAATAATTCGGAAATGAAAGAATAATGGGGAATTCATACCCCATTCGAGTGTTTCTACTGGACTTGGTTTTATATCTTGTAAACCATCCCCAACGGAAGTTTTCAAATTTCTGAACCTTAAGTTTTATATTATACCAACGTATATCAAAGGCGAAAAGATTCACTCTAATAGTAAAAGGTTGAGGAGAAAGTGCTATGCCAGTAAAAAAAGAAGTCTGTAGCACAGGCATTGAAGAACTTGATATGAAAATGTCCGGTGGTATTCCTTTGGGAAGTACCGTCCTTGTAACCGGGTGTAGTGGATCAGGGAAAACAACGATGTGCATGCAGTTCTTATTCAATGGAGCAAGAAAAGGTGAACGCGGCGTCTTTTTCACGATTACTGAGCCTTTGTTTAAGCTTACCAAGAACCTAGAAGGATTTGCGTTCTATGACAAGAAACTAATCGAGTCGGGCATGGTTAACATCATTGATTTACGTATTATCAGTGAGCGGTTAGGCTTAGACACAGAAAAATATACGGTAGAGGATGCAGGTGCACTACTGGATATCTTAAAAGACATCGCGGATGAGCTCGATGTCAAAAGATTGGTCATGGACTCTATTACTGCCCTCTGTTATCGGCTACAAACACGAGAAATGATTAGGGATTTTATCTTCAAACTCGGGACCTCTCTTGCAGTGATGAAATGTACTACGCTACTTACCTCTGAGGTTCCACCCCAGACATTCAAATTCTCCCAGTATGAGATTGAGGAATTTATCTCTGATGGTATCCTCTTCCTGGGAGATCTCGAGAGGAAAGGGGATCTCATAAGAACCTTGCAGATTATAAAGATGCGAGGAACTGCACATTCGAGAACAAAGTTTGCATTGAATATTTCGGCTCAACGTGGTATTGAGTTGATACCTTTGTTAAAATCCACTGAGTTCGAATCACTCTTGAAACGATAGGAGAGGAGAATATGGTAGACGCTGTTATAGAAGGTATTAGGGAACGGGTCTCTGCTGCAATTCAGGTGAATCAATCTGTTGGGATCCAGGTTCCTGAGAACAGACATGGGGACTTATTAGAGGCAGTTTTTAATTCCATGTGCAGAAACACGCATGACATATGGACGTTTGTCACCGTGAGTAAAACCTTTGATTACCTTGCAAAAACATTTAAAGAAAGCACTCGGCATCCTAACATCAAATTCATTGATTGTATCTCCCGTGCCGCCGGTATATCAGATAATTCCAACAACTGCATCTTTCTTGAAAGCCCGGTGATGCTGGAAAATCTAATCCTGGAAATTATCAATAACTTCAAAGGCCAGAAACGTGATATCGATAAGTACATCGTCATCGACTCGCTTAGCGCCCTGATGATCTATAATGATCCAGAGATCATCAGAGAATTCATTTCACTGGTCATGAACAGAAGCAGGGCAGAAAACATCCATGTTGTTTCCATTCTCGTTGAAGAAGAGATGGATTCAAACAAACTGATCCAGCTCAACGATAAAATCATTGTTTTGCGTGACTCATTTATTGATTAGAGAAGGGAACTATGGAACAACCAGCCACTGAAAAAAAGCCAAACACAGACATTTCCTGGGAAGAGGATTTATCTGAAGAGGAGCAAATCGCGAAATGGCGAGACAGTGCATTTCATGCAGCGTTAGAAAAACTCCAAGCAGAACACGGAAACACAGAGACTGTGATATGGACTGGTGAAGCGTTTGGCAGAGGACTATATGCCTGTAGAGTAAAAGAGAAATCACTGGACTGGACCATCAAAGGATGGCGAGAGATAATAGAGGAAGACGTGTTTAAACCTCTAGGAACAGAGTTTACCTTCACGAAGATTTCACAAGATGTTGCAACAACATTTATGAATCGAGATCCGCTTAAACAAATGCATAAAGAAAGCACGGTTGCATCACTCTTCAATTACGGAGTCATGCGTGGTCTGTTTCTCAGCGCGTTCCCAAAAGGGGAGCTTTTAATCAATGGATCAGAGACAGCGGATCAGCCAGAATTTATATTTAAGATCCATGCATCGGCGAAAGATAGATTTGAACGTGAACGAGTGAAACGTGTGTTCACCACTTTGAAAAAAGATGACGGCGCCTGAGATAATGGCACGAGAAGCGTTCATTGATACCAATGTTCAAAAAAAAGAAGGTTTCATCCGTACAGGAATCGACAAGTTAGACCGATTGCTTGAGGGTGGAATCCCCGGTGGATTCACGGTTGTTCTTCTAGGAAGTCCTGGCAGCAGCATCGAAATTCTAGTCAAACAGATTGCATCAGGTGGGATTGTCACCTATATCACCACTGAAGAAACAAAAGATGAAATTCTCGATACCATGCACCGGTTCAACTGGCCAATTCCAGAAATAGATTTTGTCGACATCTCAGAAAAATACTATTTAAATGTCCTGAAAGGCGAACAGAAACGAATCAGCATCTATGAACAGCGATCAAAATTGAAACTCAAAGAACTCATCGAGCTTGGATCAACGGAGATGCCGTCAACAGCGACAGCCAGTGAAGATTTTTTAGCGATATTATCGAATAGAACAAAAGATGTTGCTCCGAATAGAATTATCATTATCAACTCCCTTGATTTTTTCCTCAGCCAATACGACCAGGAAGATGTACTCAGAACCGTTTTCGCTATCAAAGTGAATAACCTAAAGAATAAAGGCGCTCTTCTTATCGTGATGACAAAAGGAGTACACGGAGAATTGTTTGAGCGGAAAATGGAAGGACTTGCTGACGCTGTCTTAGAGCTTGATGTCATCCAAAAAGGGTCATCGTTTGAGCGATACCTCTCCGTAAAAAAAATGCGGAATTACGCAAAAAAGATAGGTATCGCACGCTACGTTATCGATGATAGCGGATTTGTTTTAGAAATGATTGAACGTATTATGTAAAAAAATTATCACTTTTCAAGTCAATCGTTTTTTGAAAAAAAAGAAAAAAAGAGGATGGTTTTTTCTGGTTTTATTGGAGTGTTACTGTCGAGAAGAAAATCTTTGCCGCGACTGTTTTCGTTGCGCTTACTCCTTCATCACAGGTGGCATCCATTATTATGGAAGGCATCCCTATGAGAATTCCTAAGCCAATGCCTTTTGGTGCACCAGTTATAGTGAAACTCTGCCCGATGCCGAGAGTCGCTTGAGACCCAGAGAATTGTTTTGGAATTACGAACAGGCCGCCCTCAATTGCGATGTTGCAGACGACATTTGTTGCGTCAGCATCTCCGATGTTATTAACGGTCACGGTGAAACCTTTTCCGCCAGTAATACTAATCGTCAATACTGGTTTTGGAATCACAGATGGAATGTGTTTCCATATTCCACCGGTTGTTTCATCAGTGTTAAAGGCACCAGCCCAACCGATTTTCCCTTCAACAAAATCAAGGTTCATCATTTGTTTTCCAGCTTGTTCAGTGTAATCTGTCCAGCTGTAACCACCATCAAGACTATACGATGCTCCTGATTTTCCTGAGGCAGCTCCAGAGCTAATGTACATATTGTCTGTCCCAGGAATATAGGTCATGTCTGAGTCATAACAAGGTCCTGAATAGGTAATAGATTCCCAAGTGTCACCACCATCCCATGTTTCTGCTAGCAACGCATTTGCTGCAGAATTTAAATCAATCACAAGACCATTATTTGCATCTTTAAAGGTGGGTTTAATATACGCAGAAAGAGTGGTCTGAGCAACAGTCCAATCGAGACCTTTATCAATTGATTTGTAGACACGCCCCATATTAGTTCCAAACCAGATGGTATCTCCAATGACATCATAGTATCCTACGACACCAAATTCACCGGATAAGGGAGCGGGGATATTTGCCGAAGGAACACGAGTCCATGTGGTTCCACCATCAATGGTCGTATAAATCTCATAATATCCACCTACGGGATCGCCCATACACCAGCCGACATTTGCATCCCAGAAATGGACACAATTTGGGAATGACCCAGCGAGGTTATAATCTGCAGATGTTTGACGTGCCCAAGTGCTTCCACCGTTCGATGTGTAATATATTCCTTGAACTCCCCCTGATGCTGCAAACATTGGAATCCACGCGGTGTTTTCATCGAGGGCAAAAATCATTGCGGATCTTAACCCATCAGCACCAAAGACGACGCCAGATGTCCAAGTAGTACCACCGTCGATAGTTTTCGTAAAGTCTTGACAAGGTGAAGTCGAAGATAGTCCATCATAAGCAACTGCCCATACGATATTTTCGTCAACACAATGCACATAGTTTATGCCACGGCTTGGGTCTGGAAAGCCAGTTGCTTGCTCAATCCATTCCGGGTCCATAAATATGTTTTTTGGTTCTGAAGGCGCTATTTTCGCTAAGGATGTTTTAGAGGTCGCTGCTGTTACCGGCATGACAAATGCCAAAGCAACAGCAATTACTATAACAGCTTCTAACAATGTTTTTGCTTTGTTTATGCTTTTCATAAAATCTTCCCCATATTCTTTTATATACTATATATATTACTTTATTTAAATGTTTCGGCATAGAAAGGGAGCTTTTCATTATTTAACTTACTCTTATAATGTGATCATTTAGTGGAATTTTTAAGGATCGTTAACGGTTTTCCCAGAGTTTAATAACCATCCTGAAATATTAAACATACAGGTGTTTCACAATTTTTTTTTAGGATAAAGCCACTCTATACTTTCAGTCTCCTTGACCACATGTTTATAAACATCTTTCTCGTTTCTCTTTACAAAAGGGAGCTCTTATGGGAAAAGATAAGGTGAATGAGTCACCACTCAGTGATTTACCTGGTGTTGGTCCTGCAATTGCGGATAAGTTGATTGAAGCAGGGTACGCAGATATGATGAGCATTGCTGTTTCGTCACCAAGGGAATTATCAGATGTTGCAGAGATCGGTGAACCGACCGCTGCAAAAATCATTCAAGCAGCACGAAAACAAGCAGATATTGGTAGTTTTGAGACAGGGACTGCACTGCTTGAACGCCGTTCAAAAATCGGGTCTATTACTACCGGATCTAAAACATTTGATGAACTGATGGGTGGGAAAGGATTTGATAGCCAAGCAATCACCGAACTGTTTGGCGAGTTTGGCTCAGGTAAAACCCAACTGGTTCATCAGATGTGTGTGAACGCTCAACTCCCAAAAGAGAAAGGCGGATTAGACAGCCATGTCTTCTACATTGACACAGAAAACACATTCCGGCCGAATCGTATCATCCAGATGGCGGAGGCATATGAACTTGATCCGGATGAAGTGTTAAATAAGATTCATGTTGCCCGTGCATATAACTCCAGTCATCAGATGCTGCTGGTGGATAAGGTTATGGAACTTTCCAAAGAGTTTTCTCCACGATTGTTAATTGTTGATTCTCTCACCAGTCAGTTCCGTGCAGAATATGTCGGCAGAGGCGCGCTTGCGGACCGACAGCAGAAACTGAATAAACATATGCATGATCTCCTCCGCTGGAGTGATCTTAACAATGGTGTTGTCGTAGTAACCAATCAGGTTGCTGCAAAACCAGATGCCTTCTTTGGTGATCCAACACGACCGATCGGGGGGCACATCGTCGGACATACCGCAACGTTCCGGCTCTATCTACGGAAAAGCAAAGGCGGGAAACGGATCGCAAGACTCATTGACTCCCCACATCTCCCCGAAGGAGAGGCAGTATTTTCTGTCAGCGAAATAGGCATTAGAGATTAAAAAAAAAAAAAAAAAAAGGTGCCTTATCCTTCTTTTCGTTCATACGGTACCGGGGTGATTTGTACTGACGGTGTTTTTAGCGGCATCGTAAAGTAAGGACGCAACGAACTTCGAGAGCGAGTCCGAACCATCTTCAACATCGCAGATCCAATGAGAAGAACACCAACAAGAAAGAGAAACAGGGGGGAGAGCAGAACCGCTTTCTGATTGATTGCAACAAGAATCGCGATGGTAAACGCAAGAAGACCGCCGATGATACCAGTAAACTCAATAGGAATCTCCATAGCACCCAGTCTCATCACAAACGGCTCTCGTCGTTCCGTTCGTGCCAACCGCAGCTCCATTGTTGTATTCATCTGCGACATCGCTTTGTGTACTGTCTGAAGGTCTGCTGTTACCGCCATGTTCATCTTCTCGACAACTACAAGTTGTTCTTTGAGAAGACCGAGTTCTTGCTCTTGTTTCACCAGCACGTTATGCAGAAGACTCAATTCACCATCAAGCGCTTGTGCAAGCTCGCTTGCATTCTTCTTTTTTACATTTAAAATTAGTTTCTCGACCGGGCCTTCCATCGTAACAAGATGAACGCTATCAGATTCTATCGTTCCGATGGATAATCGTTTCTCCACAGCAGATAACCGCGAACTCACACTTGTGGTTGACTGTTCTATCTTGCGAATCCAGCTCCCTAGTGACTGTAGATTTTCCCCTGAAGAAGGGTCTGCAGGTATCACTTTCTTTTTAAGTAAATTCTCCCTCTTTTTCCTCACTAACATACGTTACTCCTCCCAGTATAACTCGAATTCGATTCAACACTAACCTATTGAATAATCGATGTACGAAACTCGCTCTTTTCGAAACTCTAACTTAATCTTATAACACTCACTGCTTTGGTATCAGAAAAATCATCAAACCCTGCAGCCTTCACCGTAAGTTTCAGGTACGCCTCGTTCACGTTAGCATCTAGAACGGGTTTAATTCCAGTTATTTTCGCAGAACCATTTGTCAGGGTTTTTCCTTGACTAGCATCCCCTGCACCAACCAGCGTCACCGTCGCATCTGCAATTGGGTCTGCACGCTGATCATTCGTGGTGACCTTTACCCAAATAGTGTACGTTTTAGAAAACGTAAACGATCCGCCACCATCGTTCCCCGGACTTTCTGCGAGAAGAGCATTACCGGTCACTTGTGCATTCATTGTTCGTGTTCCTTTTGGGATCATAAAAATGACTGCTGCAATAACTGCTACTGCAACAATCATAATGATGATCAGATACATCGGGATGCCTAACACATCCCCACTCTCACTTTCTCTAAAATTTCTTCGACTCATTTTATACCTCCCGACTTTATGATATTATATTTGATAAGAGAAGTTATATACATTTATCTTTTTAATTCTTTTGCAATAAAATATTTATAATAAAAGCATGACAAACCCTAGACGTGAGGAAAGCACAGTCACATAAAAAAGGAAAAAATCTCAAACCCGTAAATGCATTCTCGCACTATTTGAGTTTTTTCAAGATCAATTTCGCTGCTTTCTCCCCTGAAAGTAGCATTCCACCAAAAATCGGACCCATGCGCGGCGCACCATACACCGCATTCGCACCCATGCCAGCAACAAAAAGACCAGGATACACTTCTTTTGTGTTTTCCACAACTGTTCGCTCTCCTATCTCCGCGCACATCGAACGTTCTTTCTCCAGATCCCCGCTCGGCGTGTTCAGAGGCCCGACCTTCCGCCTCACAATATGACAAATCTCGGCCGCATGACCGGTTGCATCAATACAGTACTTCGCACGAATCGACAAGGGATCCACATGCAACCCTGCAATCTCCACTGCGCTCCAGTTGATCACAAACCCATTGACCTTCTTTTTATCAAGCAGCACGTCCTCAACAGAAATCGTGTTAAAAATACGTACACCAGCATCAATCGCAGCCGAACATAATTTTGTCGTAACCTCTATCGAATCAGCACTGTAATACCCGTTCCCCTCGTTTTTCACTCGGACATTAGCATCCTCTAAAATATATTTGGATTCATTTTGCACGACAATAACCGGGAACGTCATGCCGCCGCCCCACATGCCGCCGCCGACAGAAAGCTTACGCTCGAACAAAACAACCTTTTTCCCCGCGTTAGCTAAATATTTCGCAGCGGTTAAACCTGCAGGACCCGCACCAGCAATAGCAACATCCACCTCAATGTTAGAACTGAATTCTTTGGAAAAACGTTCAAAGATAATTCGTGTAACGATAATATCATCGATGCTGATGAGAAACACCTCGCATCGACCCATATTTCCCGAACATTATTAAACATACCGCTAATCCTTTATACACTTACGTATGTTCACCGTTTGTGCTGAAAATCCGACGCGTACAAGCCAACGATATTTTTCCGGTGATCGCTCTTGCGTACGACACATTACCAGAACGATACAACCCCTCAATCTTTAATCAATTCTACGAATCATTTCCTGAAGG
>JAPKYG010000014.1 GCA_026394435.1 Methanobacteriota archaeon
GAAGCCGTGTTCTCTCACGGTTTAAACACTCGATTAGCTCTAACCTGCTCAATGAACTGAAAAAATCACAGGAACTCGTGGAATTCCTCGTCGTCAACGAACACGTCGTCCAAGTCATCGGATAAGTCAGATAGCACAGCAGAAAAAGCGTATCTGTTCGATAGTATATCATTTTAAAAAAACATTGATAATAAATAATATAAAAACAACGATGTACAAAGGAAAAAAGTCAAATAAAGAACCGGACATTATAGTGCTGTGAAACCCATGACAAAAAAAGCGGTCATTTTAGCGGCTGGCGAAGGAAAACGGCTCAGACCGTTCACCGAGACCATGCCCAAAGTCATGCTCCCTATTGCCAACAAACCATTGCTCGAATACGTGTTTGACGCGACCAGAAAAAGCGGAATTGACGAAATCGTCGTGGTCGTCGGCTACAAAAAAGAAGTCATCATGGAGTATTTCAAAGACTATAAGGATGTCAAGATAACCTACGTCATTCAAGACAGACAACTCGGAACCGCCCATGCACTCCTTCAAGCAAAGAAACACATCAAAGACTCATTCATCGTCCTTGCTGGAGACAACATCATCGACCCAGGCAGCATCGCAAAACTCCTAAAAGACCAGTCAGAATATTCACTGCTTATTAAAGAACACCCGCATCCTTCAAAATATGGGGTCGTGTTTGTCGAAAACCGCAGCATCAGACGAATCGTGGAAAAACCAAAAGAAGACGTCGGCAAGTACATCTCTACCGGCATCTACAAACTCCCTCGCTCTGTGTTCACTGATATTGAACAATGCACCTCAGAAGGTGCTCACGCGCTTTCATCCGTCATCCAATCCCTAGTCGATAAAGGAAAAAACATTAACACGGTTCTTGCGAAATCATGGATGGATATCGTCTACCCATGGGACCTTATCTCCGTCAACGAAGTGATGATCCAAGGAACCGCAGCGTCCACCAGCGGTGTCATCGAAAAAGGCGTCACCCTGAAAGGCCCGGTATCGGTAGGAAAAGACACCAAAATCTACTCAGGCTGCTACATCGTCGGACCGGTCGTCATCGGCGACAGCTGTGAAATTGGACCTCATACGTGCATCTTCCCATCCACCAGCATCGGGAACAACACCGTAGTTCACCCGTTCAGCGAAATACGAAGCAGTGTAATTATGGATGATGTACATATCGCATCAAACTCACATATCTCACGTTCCGTCATCGGCAAAGGATGCATCATCGGGGATAGTTTCTCGACGATAACAGGGAAAACGATGATAGAGGTCGAGAACGAGTTCAAGAGGCTTGAAACACCGATCGGAGCCATGGTTGGAGAAGATTGCATCATCGAAAGCCACGTCGTGGTTGATCCTGGAAAAATCATCGGCAGGAAATGCAGGATAAGCCCCATGAAACATATTATAAAAAACATCCCAAGTGAAAGCAAAGTGATGTAACGTGTGTGGAATCATAGGTTATGTAGGATTTCGAGACGCGCGAACCGTCTTACTCGAATCATTGAAACGACTTGACTACAGAGGGTACGATTCAGCTGGCGTCGCCATTATCCATAAAAAATTAAAAGTCTACAAGGAAGTCGGTGAGATTGCAAACGTAGAAAAAAAAATCCCTCTTCTCAAAGGAACCACAGGTGTTGGCCATACTCGATGGGCGACTCATGGGGGTGTGACGAAAGAAAACGCACATCCGCACGTCAGTTGCGATAAAAAAATTGCGATTGTGCATAATGGGATCATTGAAAACTTCAGCAAGCTCAAAGAAGAACTAAAAAAGAAAGGGCATACATTCCTCTCTCAAACAGATTCAGAGGTCATCGCTCATCTAATTGATGATGTATACAAAGGAAACCTAGAGGATGCGGTAGTCGCAGCGGTAAAAAAGATCCAAGGATCCTATTCGATAGTCGCCGTCAGTGAAGACGAGCCTGAAAAAATCGTAGGTGTACGAAAAGAAAGCCCACTTGTCATCGGTGTTGGAGATAGTGAAAACTTCCTTGCCTCTGACATCACCGCATTTCTAAAATACACAAAACGGGTGATATTCCTCAACGATGGAGAACTCTGTGTGCTCACAAAGAACACCATCAATGTTGTTGATAAGAACAGAAAGTCGATCAAAAAGAAAGAAGAGCTTATCACCTGGGATGTGAAAGACGCGGAGAAATCAGGGTTTGCGCATTTCATGCTTAAGGAAATCTATGAACAACCAGACACAGTCCATCAAGCTCTAAGAGGACGTATCTCAGAAATCGAAGAAACTATCGCGTTCCCTGAACCTGTCGAAAAGCTCTTGAGTAATGAGATCAGCTCCGTTCACATCGTTGCCTGTGGCACTTCATTTTATGCGGGTCTTGTTGGCAAATACCTGATCGAACAACTAACGAACATCCCGGTTTTCGTAGAACTTGCCTCAGAGTATCGATATTTTGGGTCAAGAAATGAATCCTCACTTGTTATCGCAATCACACAATCCGGGGAAACCGCTGATACACTTGCTGCATTACGCGAGGCACAGATGTCGGGGTGTAAAACACTGGTGGTGACCAACGTCATCGGGAGCACAGCAACCCGTATCTCTGACGGATATATCTTGCAGCAGTCAGGCCCTGAGATTGGTGTTGCTGCAACCAAGACGTTCACATCTCAAATCATTGTTCTGTTCCTCATTGCCCTCAAGATTGCATTGCTTCAGAAGAAGCTTGGGTCTGATGAGTTGTACAATTACATCTTCCATCTGAAAGAACTCCCACGGCACGTCCGAGATGTCCTGGAGCGAAGCAATGACATCATCGCTATCGCAAAACATCTCAAAGATGCCAAATCCGTATTTTTTATTGGAAGAGGCATCAAC
>JAPKYG010000217.1 GCA_026394435.1 Methanobacteriota archaeon
CCGTGGGTCCCATCGGAATAATCTACAAGTCCTCT
Source organism: Methanobacteriota archaeon (assembly GCA_026394435.1). Taxonomy (GTDB): domain Archaea; phylum Thermoplasmatota; class E2; order DHVEG-1; family DHVEG-1; genus SM1-50. Next base: position 36 of record JAPKYG010000217.1, read on the forward strand.
GTAGATATATCGGTAATTCATACAACTTTTATACGATGCATACACCCAGTAATTAGTTTGCCACGGCCATACAGATTTCCGTGCATCACACCCAGGAGCATGGCAAGCTAATGTATGTCCAGATTCATGCATAATAGCACCCGCATAGACATAGTCTCGATTTATTTCTGTATTGTATGTTCCTAGATGTAAATCATCAAAAAGCGGAAAGAGTTTTGCCCGTAAGTCATGATATTTTGTTGAGATAAAGACGGCATCGATGGCACGTATATTATTGATACTTGATCCAAACAGGAAACCTGGCGCCCAGGTGTAACCGTAGGAGGCGATGCACCAGCGGAACACACCGCGTCGCCAGTTCTGTGCATCCCCGTGCATGAAATAGTTCCAATACCATTGATCAAGATCATTATTTGCCAATGGATCTTTGAAGGGGATAAATTCACCACCACCAAGACGGCCGTCATCGATATGCCACACGATGTTGTGTCTAGCATGTGCATCTCGTATAAAATCATAGGCTTGTGTTGGAACAACTGATCCTTCTCCATTCGGACCTATTTCCATTTGATCGATTTCAATGAAAATATCTTGTCTGAAGGGATCAGACCCCCATTGCCATGTCTTGAATTCCTCGATGTTGTTTAACCCATCTTTATCAGCGTCAAGGGCTGAATGATTCTCCCATTTGAAGGGGTCGTAAATCATGTAGTATCCCTCATCTGAACCTCCTTCAGAATACCCTACTCCAAATGTGTACTCCCATTCAATAGGAACACGATCGTTATCTGCATCTTCACCGCGATTATTTAACAGAGGACTGGTATTGTACAGGTTTACTTCAAGCCAATAGGGGAATCCATCCCCATCGAAATCATTTTGCGAAATAGTAAACCACAGTTCACAATCATCATCTTGTTCGTAAATGCTGTCATCATCAATTCCACTCAGTCTACCGTATCCGCTTGGATCCTTAAGATAATCATCACCAAACCAGATGCCTGTTGCGATACTATAGGTTAACTCGGCTGTACGAGCCTGTGTACCATCCCCGTTACCTGGGCTGAGATCACAGAGAACGTCGCCTCCATCTCCTTTATGCCACAGCGCAATAGTTACATCGACGAACTCATTATCCTTTGGAACCTCTAAGGAGACATTCCAATTCGGGTGTTCAACATACATCAGGTCTTGCCAGACATCGCTGATAAATTCTTTGTCATTGATTGTTACCTTAAGATAAAAATTAGGATTGGAGCGGCTATCGATGGTCTTGAGTGCTCGTATTTCATTAATAGCAACCGTCACAATAATATTTTCATCTAATGGATCGAAATCTTCACTGAGTGATATCATTGATGGAACATGTTTTAATGGATGAAGTGTCGCAGACGTAGGAATGACCAGGGTTGTTAAGATTAACAGAATATAATAAATTTTTACACGTTTATTCATAATTTTATTACCCCCTACATTGTAAGACGTATCTGTTTTTCTTCTATTTATATGTTTTTACATAGATAAGGAGTTATAAATATTGCTGGAATTATTTTTTTAGGGTGGTACACTATACTTTTTTTCCGTATCCCTCCGTCGGCTCATTTTCCTATTTTTTCCCCTGTTGGCGACTCTCGAAAATATAAAACCACAAGGGGGTTCTATGATCCTGAATTAATTGTTCACATTTTCTGCGAATTGATAAAAAACGAGTGTTCAAATCCCTTCAAATCAACATAAAAATTATATATTTGATATGTATTAGCATTACATGGGGAAAGAGAGTATGAAAAAAATATCTGTTTGTATTGTTGGAGCATGTCTCCTGACATTAATTTTTACCCCTCTCGTATCATCGATACATCATGGACTCGATAATTCAAATACAACAACCACTGCAACTCAAAGCCCAACCAAGCGGGCAGTATTGATAGCCGCCAGTGGGGGGTTCACCTATTGGCTTCACGAAATTCTTGAAAAAAACGACATCCGAGATCTAAAAAAAGTACTTCTCACCCATGGATGGGACAATGACCATATCCGCTGTTTCCTTGAGGAAGAAGCAACAGAGGATGCGATAATGAATACATCATTTGAGTGGTTAAACACCAACGGAGCAGATGAAGATGATATAATTTTATTCTTTTTTAATATGCATGGATATTACATCCCCACTGATTTACCACCAGTTGATGAACCTGATGGAAAAGATGAAATCATCTGCCCATGGGATCCAAATGTGAACGGCTGGAACATTGAAAAATATATTGTCGACGATGATTTGGCAGCACGATTTAAAACGCTGAAATCAAACAACATTGTAATTATTTTTGATACTTGTCATGCGGGTGGAATGATCGATGGAAGCAGCGATCTTGGTGGCTCTGGTCGTGTCGTATTAACATCATGTGATGTAAATGAAGCATCGTGCATGTTTTTTGCGCGACTTCATTGGATGTTTCCGTATTATTTCATTCAAGGATTAAAAGGTCGTGCTGATCTGAATCATGATGGATTTGTGTCTGCAGAAGAAGCATTGAATTATACCAAAGAACCGGTTGCTTTTAGATCTACGATTTTTAATCTATTGTTCGACAAACAACTATCAACTCAACACCCACAACTGTACGATGGATGGCCTTCTGAAGAGAATAGTACGGAAGAACTAAAACTGATAGAGTTATAATGTTGAGCTTATTTTTAAAGAACCAAAATCGATTGGCGAGTCGAAGTGTAATTAAATCCGCGTTCTTATATTACATTTGTTATAAAAAATATTTTCAGAAAAATTTATAAATTGGTTTAGTATAATTTATGCTAGTGGAGGAAGTAGAAAAATGAAAAAGAAAATAACTGGCATATTTCTGTGTATGTTGTTTATGGTTGGGACTGTTCCTATTACCGCGAATATTACATACTCTCATATTGAAAATCATGTTTCAATAGATGATGTAAAAAAAATAGAATCTAGAGAAAAGACGTATCTGACACTACAGGAAAAGATTCTGATTTTTGGGTGTGCTGGGGATGCTGATAAGCTTGACCCAGCAGACGTCACTGATGGGGAGTCTACTGCAAGAACCGATAGCATCTTCGAAGGGTTAGTTGAATATAAATCAGGATCTGCAGAGATACAGGCTTGCTTGGCGACATCATGGGTTACTTCAACAGATGGAAAGAATATCACCTTCAACTTGAGACATGATGTGAAGTTCCACGATGGCACTGACTTCAATGCTGATGCAGTTGTTTTTTCATTTGAACGACAATACAACACAAATCATCCGTATCATCAATATGGCGAATGGGCGTATTGGGGATACATGTTCAGTGACATACAAAGAGTTGAAAAAATCGATGATTACACGGTGAAGATTGTTTTAAGTAGACCAAACGCTGCGATCATGACAAGTCTCGCAATGTTCACAGTTGCCATTGTCAGTCCAACCAATGCGGAAACATGGAAGGAAGATGCGTTTAAACACCCTGTTGGAACAGGTCCTTTTAAGTTTCTGGAATGGGTAAAGTATGATCATATTACCGTAGAAGCAAACGAGGAGTATTGGCGTGGAGCTCCAAAATTAGATAAAGTAATTTACCGAGTCATTACAGATCCTTCTGCAAGACTGCTCGCGTTACAGGCAGGTGAAATTCAGGGAATGGAGTACCCCGATCCCGCAAGTTTTGATTCAATTGAAGCTGATGATGATCTGCAACTGTTGAGACAACCGGGGATGAATATCGGATATCTGGCGATCAATAATGGATATGGATATTATGATACAAATCAAAATGGTATACATGACCAAGATGAACCCTGGGTCAAAACTCCAGGTTACTTTGAACCATTTACGAACAAGTTAGTTAGACAAGCTATTAACTATGCAATCAATAAAACTTCAATCGTTGAGAACCTTTACAAAGGGACAGCGATCGTCGCAAAGAACGGAATGCCACCGTTTATGCTCGGATATAACGATGATATTGTCGATTATCCGTATAATCCTATTAAAGCACGAGAACTGTTGAGAGAAGCAGGGTATCCAAATGGTTTTAATACTACACTCTGGGTGATGCCAGTTAGTCGACCATATATGTTCGATCCATCTGTGGCATCGGTGAGGCAATCCAAAGCTATCTTGCGAATGTGAATATTCATATCGAGATTTATCAGATAGATTGGGCGACGTATCTTGAAAAGGTTGAAGCGGGGGAACACCCGATGTGTCTCCTTGGATGGACTGGTGATAACGGCGATCCAGATAACTTCATGACATTATATGGCGCCAATCAATGCACCATTGGAACTGCTTACAACGTAGCGTTTTATAACAACACCGATGTACAAGATTTGTTGTCTGCTGCCTTACAAACCTATGATACTAATGAGCGTGCGCTACTTTATGAAGAAGCACAAGAAATCATCCATGAAGATGCACCGTTTGTCTATTTGGCACATGGGGATCAACATTTAGTGTTCAGATCAAACGTTAAAGGCTTTATAATGAATCCAACGGGAAGATTATTTTTCTACCCTGCAGAGATTATACCAAATGAGTTTAAAACAGCATTTATCTTTGGAAAAATAACAAACCTCGTAAGTCAAGGGGATTATATAACCTTTACAGCGGTAAATACAAAAGTGATCATATTTTCTCCATTCAGTTTCAATACCTATATATCTGGTGAGAAGTTTTGCATTTCAAAGGATTATAATGGTTTCATAGGTGTTCGGTACATCTTTGCTCGTTGTAAGATACCTATCTAAAATGAATTGCTATTTTAATGTAATAAAAACACTCGTTAAAACCGTGTTAATGCTTGTCCAATAATGTTATATAAAAATTTCTGTTATGGAGTTTTAGGTACGATTTTGGCTGTTTATTCCGGGTGGGCTTTGTATCTTTTGGGGTAATCCCTCCGCCGGCTTTTCACCTTTTTGTTTGTTTTTCTTCTGGAGATTTTTTTTGCGTTTTGGCAGTTTGCCACGTTATCTTTAAATATCATCATTGCTAGAAGTTAACACGTTACAGTATATCAACAACAAGGAGAGATAAAGGAGAAGAAAACAACATGACTCCCAATCAAGAACAACAAGGGAAAAAGGGACAACCACAACGATTCATTGAACTTGACATCCTCAGAGGATTTGCTATCCTTTTCATGATCATCCTTCATCTGTTCTGGGATCTTGACTACTTCGGAATCCTTCATCTCAATAAAAATTTTTATTCGCTCAATATCATCGTACCAGTCATGTTCTTCCTGCTCGTCGGAATCTGCCAAGCAGTCAACAACAATAAATATCAGAGCCAACCAAAAAAGATGTACCTTCGAACGATACAACGAGGACTCTGGGTCCTCAATCTTGGAATGCTCTTCACCCTACTCACCGCAGTATTCCTCCCCGATAGACCAATTCTTTTTGGTGTCCTTCATTGCATCGGATGCTGCGTCATCCTCAGTGTGCCATTCCTTAAATTCAAATCTACAAACGCCGTCTTCGCAACACTGATCATCATCGCAGGGATAACCATAGGAACTTTTTTTACGGTGGAAAACGCAAATATCTTCCAACTCGCAACTGGCTTCCACCAATCAGATATTGCAGCACACACCATTGATTATTTCCCGATACTTCCCTGGCTTGGCGTCTGCCTCCTGGGTTTAACACTAGGAAACATCCTCTACAAAGACAACAAAAGGAGATTCCCTCTCCCCGATCTCTCAAAATACAAACCAACTAAAATATTCTCCTGGCTGGGTCAACATTCCTTAGCAATCTACCTTATCCATCAGCCAGTTATCGCAGGTGTTTTATTCCTCGTTGTGATGATCTAAAACCTACACACGGGTCATTTTCACGCCAACGATTAGACACCAGACAAACGCAGGGAAACACGAAAGCGCCTCCGTGATCGCAATACCTTCCAGATGGAAGAGAAAAAATGTAGAACCTATTGCTATTAACGCAAATAAGAAGGCAAGAGAACCCATGCTCCGCTCAAATGGATTCTGTTTTATGGTCAGTCCAATGATCAGCAAAGCAATCGTAAGAAACACAAAAAACGATGCAGATGTAATAAAATGAAGAGCAAAGAAAGTTTCCGGAAATAAGCCAATTCCGATGAGAGCAACGGAGCTAACCGAAAGAAGATACGCCCCGATTTTATTGGATAAAATCTTTATTAACCCAAGGGAAAAAACTAAGGTAAGAATACCACCAAGGATCATACCATAATTGAATAACGCGGCAGTGTTTGCTTGGATACCGAGGTCGCTTAAAGCGTGTTGTGTCCAGGTAAACCAGGGGGACGAAGCAATCGAAAGCGTCAAACACGTGAAAATAACAACAGGGATGAAAATACCACAAATCCCTGCAACCCGGGTGATTCCAGATTGTCCTCTATCGAAATGATTCCACATCGATAGGAGAGTGAGCTTCGAAGGTATTTATAATTTTTCATATAAATATATAAAAGAGATAGAAGTGTCCGTCTAGCTGGAAGTTCCTTATTTTCTTTGCTTGTTGTATATGAGGAGTCCAACAAGAACGGCAAGGAACACGAGAATGATATCAAACCCAGGTGTTTTCTTCTCCACCGCCTTCACAGAGATAGTCGTTGAAAATGACCCGGTCGCATTCCCATCATCTTTGACTTCCAAAGTCACAATTGAGGAGCCAACAGAAGAAAACGTATTGGTTGTTACTGTGGCGTTCAGCCAGTCGGTATCAAATGTTCCATCGCCATTGAAATCCCAACGATACCCAACGATTGTACCATCGGTGTCGTTACTCCCGGAAGCATCGAAACTTACCTGCTGGTTCACTATAACCGATGAAAGAGCAGTGAACATCGCAATAGGGGGACTATTTAAATAAATGGTTCCTTGGATCGTCGCAGTCGTATTTGACATACTGCTTCGTCCATCATTATCAACAACCGTTAACGTCACGGTGTAGACGCCAGGATCTATGTAGGTATGTTTCGGTGTCTTGTCAAGAATCTGACTGCTGCCATCCCCAAAATTCCACCGGTAAAAAATAATGGTTCCATCAGGATCACTACTTTCAGAACCATCAAAAGAGACCGACTGATTAAGTGTGGTTATATACGGTCCTCCTGGATTAGCCACCGGTTTTTGATTTTCGGGAGGCCGCTGTTTCGTCGTAAAAAACCAGATATCAGATTGATTTTCCTGTAGGCTATCATTTGCTATAGTATACCAGGCATAGGTCGTATCGAATGGCAACGTCAGACTGAACGATGCATTCTTCCCATTAGCCACATTCTTAGCAGAACCAATGTACGTATTATTCACCGCGTTATAGAAATAGACAGTCGGGATTATGCTACTATCAACATCGACAATCTTCACATATAATTTAACTTTCAACCCGACATTCTCTTTATCATCCGCGGGTGATGGATTCGAAGGTTTTTGTGGTGGTTTTAAGAAAATACCGACAGGATATCGATCGAGACCACCTGTAGCAACTGTAAAGGGAATGTCACCGATGCCATCGCGATTTCTATCCACATTCTTGTAGGTGTCCCAATAATTTCCTTTCGTCCCGTCATCCCATTGATTACTCCCTTGCTCTCTTGCATTCATATTATTTCTGAGGAAATGATTCAAGGATATGATGTTATTTTTACTTCCCTGAATTGCAGAAAGAGCTGTAGAGCTCATGTTTTGAAAGGTATTATTACGTATTTGACATCCGGTTTTTTGCAGACTTATACCGATTTGACCACGATTGAACATATTATCTACAACGGTACAGTCGTAGGAATCGAGGGTGATTCCGCTGACGGTGTTATTTTTAAAAAAATTTGTTCGAATAACATCATTTCTATCTCCAGTCATGTAGATTCCATGGAAAACGTTTTTCGTGATTGTGTTCTGGGTAATGTTCGTATTTGAACAATCTCTTGCGTAGATCCCAAAAGTACTTGTGGTGAAACGGTTTTGATAGAGAATATTTCTTTTTGAGGAACGGAGGTTTATGCCAGCATCACTTGAATTGGAGATGTTATTACTTGAAAAAACGTTATTATTCGAGGAGGATACAAACACTCCTTTGGTGTCGTTGATCAAATTTCCACTAATGGTATTATCATCAGATGAATCAAGATAAATCCCCCAGAGATCACAGCTTGAAATATTATTCTTCTGCAAAACAACATTATTTGCTGTCACATGGACAAGTGCACCGTACTGCGATGTAATATGGCGCCCTTTATCTTGTATGACGAAATTTTCTAAAGTTACGAAATCCGCGGTGATATCTACCATGTATTTCAGTTCAACACCGCGAGAAATAATACTTGGTTGATCATCAATTCCACCGATAAGAGAAATACGTTTATTGATGGTAAGGCTTTCATTATAGGTTCCACTAAACACAAAAATGGTATCGCCTTCATTTGCGAGATTCATGGCCTCAGTTATTGTTAGATACGGGTGCTCTGCAGTGCCATCTCT
>JAPKYG010000198.1 GCA_026394435.1 Methanobacteriota archaeon
TAAACATTGAAAATAGTCTCCCAACGGTCTTCGTCTTCTTCCTTCTCATTGGATATGTGATTCTCGCGATGACGATGCCGCGTGAACAAGAAAAAAAACCATAAAAAAAGAGGTTTTATATAGAAAGAATGATTATCATATGATTGGTTGGAGGCCGAGGTATGGTATATTGTGCGAAATGTGGAATACAAAACGATGATGATGCAATCTATTGTAAAAGCTGTGGGGCTCCTCTTCATGGTTCAAGACATGACCATGACCGAGAACGAGATCGACGATGTGAAGAGGAATGCGCTGGTGGAAAAAGTGGCCGTGGGTGGGCGATGTTCTGGGGTGTTATTATTATCCTTATCGGTCTGACGATATTTTTTGAAGTTGTTTTAAAAGAAATGGCGAAAACATATACCTCACTCTCCTGGGTGAACACGGTTCAGTGGAACTGGATTTTTGCTGGTGTGATAGCGATTTTTATTATCATCTTTGGAATCCGCGTCATCTCCCGAAAATAATCGTAGCTTCATATATTTTGCAGAGTTCGGGACAAGAACTACAGAGACGTCTATGATGCCAGCGGGAGAGTTGAATCCTGGTATCAAGCCAGAGGATACAAAGAAGAATCGTAAAAAATCCATATACTACTTTTCCTGAAAGTTCTACAATACTCGTTGTAATGAGGAAGAAACTGAGAACCAACATAGCATTGGACAATATGTGAATAATCGAATGTCGGCTCCCTAGTATGATTTCGAGGTACACAAGTGCTATGACAAGCAGTCCTAGAAAGAGCAGCAGACGGGAAATCGTTGGTGGTTGCTGGAACGGAACAACGACATAGAGTATCACCAGAATGATTGATAGAAGACAACCAATGAGAAGGCCTAAGCACCCTGCGCACCATGTTTTATTCTGATACATCATTCTATGATTTTCGAAGGTTTTACAGTCTGGGTGATGTCCTCGAAACGATCGTTTTAATGCATTAGTATGGTTTTTTACTATGTTATCTTTCTTAGAAATGAATGGTCGTACCCAATTCGGACGCAGGCTAAAAGATACACCAAAAACACAAATAATAATGAATATTCCTGCTACAAATATCTTTTCTGGCAACACCATCGAACTGGTAGGGGCTGGTGTTATAGAAACAAAAACAACAAGAAGTGCTGCTCCGACAACAGACAACGCAAGATATGATAAAACGATCTTCGTCTGATTCAAATTAATCTCCTGAATTTCTCAAGCACGAACTGCCCGGCCATATGTCGATACAATGTTCGTTTCAATTTATTTTTCGACAGGACTCCTGCGATGTTTTTTGTTAGTGATCCGTAAAACGTACGGTAACAACGCCATAGTTCCTGCTGAACTTCCTTTCTCGTGAGTGATTCTGTTGACATGATCGCGTGTGCCATATCATAATTCGAATAATTCGCATCTTCGATCCATCCATTTTTCTTTGCTGTCTCATAGTAGACTGTCCCTGGAAACGGTGTGAGCGCGGTATAAATCGCAAAATCAGGGGCGACATCAACAGAGAACTCTCGGAGACGCTCGATAGACTCATGGGTGTCCCTTCGTGCTCCAATTACAAACATCGCATGAGAGAAAATATCGTTTTGATTCAATATTTTCATCGCGGTATAAGCATCCGTTGTTTTGATTCCTTTTTTATATTCTTTCAGCGTCTCCTCTGAATCATTTTCCACACCACACATAATCCAATAGGTGCCTACCTCTCTGAGTTTTCCCGAAGACTGAGTTTCATATGATCATCTGAAAACCAGAGAAACACACCCCCGTAGGTTTCATTGAGGAATTCAATTTCATCAGCAATACGTTTCGCTGACTTGGTTCTCCACCTGCTTCCCCAATGATTCCATTGCGTGCAAAAAGAACATTGATGCTCGCAACCACGGGCGCCTTCTAAAATCATATATCTAGTGTTTCTGCCTGCCATCATCGTGAAATGATATCGCTTCAGGTTCTCTTCTACGAGATGATATGCAGGATAGGGAAGCGAATCAAGATTTTCTATCAGGGGGCGTGCAGGATTGTGGGTAATCTTACCATTGTTCCGGTAGGAGACCCCTTGCACTTGAGATATTTTTCCCTTGTTTTCAAGCGTTTTAATTAGATCAACTACCGTGAGTTCCCCTTCGCCTCTTACGATATAATCGATCTCTGGAAAGCTTTGCAGTGATTCTTCCGGGGTAAAAGAGAAATGAATGCCACCAACAATCGTCACGATATCCTCGTTGACGGTTTTTGCTATCTCACAGGTTCTTGCACAGCTGTATGTGTTTGTGGTAAATCCTGAGGTGAGTATCATCGATGGATTTGCTGACTCGATGTATCTTTCAAGACCTTGCCAATCGAGTCGATCTGCCTGACAGTCAACGATATCAATGTCAATCCCTGGGAGTTCTCGTTCTACATAGGCAGCAAGGATTAACAATGCGGATGGCGGGGGGAGGTACTCCCCCATGACAAACCAGAAGTTCCGCGGTGGTTCGACAAATAAGATATTAGAATTCATCTGCATCTATTCAAGTAACTGAGAATCCATAGAAATAGATTTTCACCTACTCACAGCTACAAGGAATTTGGAAAAAAAGAAAAGGAGAGGAAGTATTAAAATAACTTCAACACACTTAATTTCTTCGATGCACGAAAATAAGATTCGTTGTTTCATCATGGCCCTTGTTTTGTCCGTCGATTAAGACAGGCACGAGACATTTTATTTTCAGAGGAATCAATCTCAATATGTTCACCGGTCACCATATAGTAGATCTTTTCTGCTATTTTACAGGCGTGATCTCCACACCGTTCCAAATACCGGGAAACCATCATAAAATGGGCACCCTGGGTGATGTTCTTGTTATCTTCCATCATATACGTTAAACATTCGCGGAAAATGGAATAGCGGAGTTCATCCACGGTTGATTCCCGTTCTTCTAAATTCTGGATTACTGAAATATCCTCCTTCACAAAAGCAGTAAGCACATCA
>JAPKYG010000085.1 GCA_026394435.1 Methanobacteriota archaeon
TTGTCGGGGTTCCAATCGTCGATGCACCAAATAAAATAAGGAAAAAAACAGCACCGGCTACAAACAGATCCATCCCTGGGTATTTTTTACTAGCGATATCGTAGACGGTCGCAAAGGAATATGCGAGCAGGAGGATAAGGATAAGAAAGATGTAATTTCGCAGTTCTGAAAAAAATACAAGAGAAAGAAGAAACGAACCAATCATACAAAACACCGCGAAGAAAGCAGCACGTCTTCTTGTGATACTCCCTCGAACTAAGGGTCGTGCGATGAGGTCTTTAGATAGTTTATCGATTTTGATGTCGATGAAATCATTGATCACGAATCCGTACGAATGGGCAAGACCCCCGATGATAAATAAAATAACCAATTTTAAGGGTGTTAACGTATCAACATTCCACATGGCTAACGCGCCAAGAACGGGAGCAACCCCTGTAAGTCCCATGTTGAAAAGACGAGTGATTTCTATATAATCACGTATCATTAGATAAAAAGTAAACAAGAGGTTCATAAAAAACCATTGGTTTGTAACATATAGGTTTTTATAATCAATCTCCATTTTTTTCTTTCAGTATGTTCGAAAAACTTCGCATGTTTGCTGATATCGGCAGAACACAAGGAATTACCACCACTGCGTCTATTGCCATAGTCGGTGCATTGACCTCTACCGCATCAGTCGAATGGTACCATATTGTGTATTTCACGATTCTAGCGGTTATCTCTCATATGGCGCTGAACACCTTCATCGCGTTAGGTGACATAGAACTTGATGCACACACCTATGTCCCCTCAAGAAACCCAGTCTCAACCGGTATGCTGTCAAAAAAAGAGGCGATGTTCTTTGTCTACGGAGGAACCCTCGCTTGCATCCTTCTCATCGCTGTTCTCCACCTTCACCTTGATTCGCTCTCTGTTCTTATGAGCTTCCTGTGTTTCTTTCCTGCGTACGGCTCTCTGCTCTGGTACGGCTGGAAAGGAAAAAAAGTCGTCATCTCCTATGATTTTTCATTCTCGATTTCCTATTCCTTTTTTGTCCTCTTCGGGGTGTTTGCTGTTGGTGGGTTACCAACGATGTACACCTGGATTTTCATCGGGATAGTCATCTTTGCAGTAACCGCGTTCGCCCAATGGGAAAATGGATTTAAAGACGTTGATGCAGATCGCAGCGTCGGCGTAAGAAGCCTCGCGGTCGTTACCAATGTAAAGAATAATGAAAAACTCCATGGTACACATCCCTATTTCCTCTATGGATGTACTTTAAAAGTTGGATTTCTCCTATTCAGTTTCATGGCGTGGTGGTATACGAAAAACCTGTATTACCTCTTCTTCCTTATATTCTACGGAATCCCTTCCCAACTCTTCATCATGTTTCGATTTGTAACAAAACAAAGTCCGGTCGAGCATCGAAAAACAATTCTCCTTGATGTGACCTTTGCCGCGATCCTCGGTTATTCCACGATCTTCGGAAAAACAGGTATCGTACCAATCGCACTGCTGGTTGTCTATCTTATCGGGGGATATCTGATAGGTTCTTTGATTCAGTCAAACTGTGAATTTAAATTCGGAAGATTCTCACTCTCAAACTAAAGGGAGAACGCCGCTATTTGTTTTTCAGATACGTATCAATTGCTCGCGCGGCTCGTTTCCCAGCGCCCATGGCAAGAATCACGGTTGCAGCTCCGGTAGCAATATCTCCCCCTGCAAAGATACCGTGTACCGATGTTCGACCATCGTCATCAGCGATGATATTCCCATGTTTCCCTATTTTTAGCTCTTTCATGGTCTGTGGGATCAACGGGTTTGGACTCTGACCAATCGCGACAAGCGCGGTATCAATAGGTATTTTTTCTTCAGACCCTGGAATTGGCACCGGTCGTCTCCTCCCAGAATCATCAGGCTCGCCGAGCTGCATTTTTAGATATTCTACTTCTTTAAGAATTCCTTTCTCATCACCGATAAAACGGATAGGATTTGTTAACAATTTGAAAATGACCCCTTCTTGTTTTGCATGCTCGATTTCCTCCGCACGCGCCGGCATCTCCGCTTCTGTTCTGCGATAAAGGATATAGGATTTTTCTGCGCCTAATCGTAAGGATGTGCGTGCGCAATCCATCGCAACATTCCCAGCGCCAAACGTGGCGACTACCTTGCCGATTTTCACCGGTGTATCGTACTCAGGGAACTTGTACGCCTTCATCATATTCACGCGAGTGAGAAACTCATTGGCTGAATACACACCGTCAAGGTTTTCGCCAGGGATATTCAACCAGTTTGGAAGACCGGCACCAGTTCCAATAAACACCGCATCATATTCTTCCATCAATTCTTCTACATCAATTGTTTTTCCTACCACGACATCGTAGTTGATAGCGACACCTAAACTTTTTATATATTCGACTTCAGATTTGACGATTGCTTTCGGCAGACGAAACTCGGGGATCCCATACATCAACACGCCGCCAGGATCATGTAACGCCTCAAAGACGGTCACTGCATGCCCCATTCGTGCGAGATCACCAGCACAAGTCAACCCTGCTGGACCAGAACCAACCACTGCAACTTTCCTCCCTGTTGATTTTGGTTTCTTTGGTGGGTTTTTCCCTTTCTGCTGTTCATAGTCAGCAATGAATCGTTCCAATCTTCCAATACCAACAGGTTCCCCGATCTTCTTTAGCGTACATTCCCCTTCACATTGGCTTTCATACGGACAGACACGACCAGAAATCGCGGGGAGGTTGTTTTTCGCTTTGATTACTTCTGATGCTTTGTCAAAATCACCTTGGGCAATACAACTGATAAAACCAGGGATATCGATTTCCACAGGGCATCCTTTCATGCATGGTTTGTTTTTACATTGCAGACAACGCTTTGCTTCTTCAATCGCTATTTCCTTGCTATAGCCGTATGGTACTTCTTTGAAATTTTTTATCCGCTCCCGTGGTGGTTGCTCAGGCATTTCGTGTTTTGTTTTTCGCACGCTCATTGGGCACCTGCCAGTTTGCACGCCTCTCCTTCCGCATGAATAAAACGGCGGTTACGAAGCATCAAATTATCATAATCCACTTTATGCCCATCGAATTCAGGACCGTCAACACAGGCGAACTTTGTCTTACCATCGATCGAGACCCGGCATCCCCCGCACATCCCGGTGCCATCAACCATAATGGGGTTCAAACTTACCAGGGTTTTAATATCGTATTTTTTTGTAAGATTGGAGACCACTTTCATCATGATAATCGGACCGATTGCCATAACCATGTTGACATTCTGTGTATCGATTACTTTCTGTAAGACGTCGCTGACAAAACCTTTGTGACCTTTCGATCCATCATCGGTTGCGATATAGAATTCGTCGCTGAATGCTTCGATTTCTTTCTCTAAAAGAAGAAGGTCTTTGGTTTTAGCCCCGAGGATCGAGATCACATGGTTTCCAGATTCTTTCAAAGCTTTTACAATCGGATATAAGGGAGCAATACCGACCCCACCACCGACGCAGACGACCGTACCGTATTTCTTAACTTCCGAGGGCATGCCCAGGGGCCCTGCGAAATTTTCTAAGGAATCACCAACGTTAAGAGTACCGAGTTGTTTTGTGGTTTTTCCAACCTCGAGAAAAATAATAGTGACCGTGCCTCCTTTTCGATTTGAATCAGCGATAGTAAGAGGAATACGTTCTCCTTTTTCATCAATTCGTAAGATGATAAATTGACCTGGTAGCGCTTTCTTTGCAACCAACGGGGCTGTTATTTTAAGGAGCTTGACATTTTCTGATAATACTTTTTTTTCAACAATCGGATACATAGAACCCCCTCTGGAAGACATTTCTTTGTAGTAACCGTAATTAGGAGGAATTTTAATAGTTTATGATATCATTATAAAGAGCCAAAATTTATTAAGATTTAACAGATGGCTCGCATAACGAACCATGATGTGGTGTAAAAGTTGAACGGTATCTTTGTTTCAGATATTCATGGGAATATCCCACGGTTTCGACGTCTCTTTCAGATCATTAGAAACGAGATACCAGATGCTGTTTTTCTGGGTGGGGATCTTCTCCCCCTTCAACCGATAAAACACAAAACCATGGAAGAATTTATTGAAACCACTATTCTAGCAGAGATCAGAAACATACAGAGTGACTTTGATAAAAAAATCCGGTTTTTTGTTATCATGGGCAATGATGATCCGCGAATGTATGAACATCTTTTCATTGACGCTGATAAAGCCGGTATCCTTGACTATATTCATCAAAAAACCATCTCCCATAAAAAAACATATGTCACGGGATATTCCTATGTACCTCCGACACCGTTTCAGCTCAAAGATTGGGAGCGGTACGATGTCTCTCAATATGTTGATGTTGGAGCAGTATCGCCAGAACAGGGGAGAAGAACACTTGATGTTCCTATCGATGAAATAAAATATTCAACGATTGCTGAGGATCTCGAAAAACTTTCACAACAGAGCCCTGCCACAAAAACTATCTATCTGTTTCATTCACCACCGTATCATTCGTGTCTTGATCGAGCAGACCTTCATGGGAAAAAGGTGGATCACGCTCCCGTGGATGTCCATGTAGGAAGTGTCGCGATCCAGCGATTTATCAAATCAAAACAACCATTATTGACATTACATGGTCATGTTCACGAATCAGCACAAATAACAGGCTGGTGGAAGGAAAAGGTAGACGGGACTTTTTCATTTACCGCAGCTCATGATGGACCAGAGCTAGCAATCGTACGATTTGACACTGAAAATCTAAAAAATGCGACAAGAGAACTCATCGGAGTGTCCTAGGGTTCTTTCTTCAGCGTTATTTTACGAACCGTTTGATAGGGGGATGTGATGTGTGACGCCCATGAGCTTTTCTTTTTAATATCTTCGTCAGTGATGATATGGACATCTAACAAACCTTCGGTGGCAAAACCAGTTCGTTCTTTGTTTTCTTTCGCCAGTTTTTTACCCCACTCATCGAACCACACCATGAGTTTATCTTTCTGTTCCTCTGTACCTCTGAAATGCACAAGAAGGTCAATATCACTAGTTGGACCAGCGCTGCCGTCTTTTGTACTTCCGATAAGGTACATTCCTTGGATCCCGTAGAGATCAGGGTCAAGCGCTTGAGCGATTTCTTCGATTTTCTGCGTCCGCCAGGTTAGGTGATCCGCTGGTTTGAGGTACGCAAGTGCCTCATTTGCCTCTCCATCCATGACAACCGTAAGAGTTCCTCCGGGGATGATCTCTGAGACTTTGACGACACGAACGACTTCTTCAAAGTTTTTATACGAAGGCAGAACATCGGTTAGTTTGTTATCTGACTCTAACAATAATTTCTCATTGAAAAGATCCTCACCTTGGTCAGGGTATAAAGGCAGATACCGAATGTTTGATTCAACTAAGTCTTGGAAGAAATGCGTTCCAAAGGAAAGTTCCGGGATATACCCTCCTTTTTCTTTTGCTATTTCCAGTATCATAGCGGTATTGTTGAGATCACCATAACGCACCGGTACACCAAGTTTAATGTCTCCTTTGCTCCCCCAACGTCCTGGGCCCATGAGAATGAATTTTCTTTTCGGAAGTTTCGCGTTTAATTCACTTATGATTTTAGCAACTTTTTGCATTTGTTCTCTTTTCGTTAAGTTTGTGTATTCCTCAGGAACGACGTACACAATATATTCAATGTTTTCTATTTGGCCTGTTGTCACATATTTTTTTGTGGAAAAAAGTTTTCGATCCTCAGATATATCCTTCGGTACTGGCTTTCGTTCAATACCTTGGGACTGGCTTTGTGGACGACATTGCAGGATGTAGAGGTTTTTTCCATCGCAGGCAAATTCTACATCAACGGGAGTATTTATTTTTTCTTCAAGCAAGAATAAGATACGTTTCATTTTTTCCAGGAAATCACTTTTTTCGAAAAGGTTTGCGAAGGTTACAACCATATCTGCTTTTTCTGGGTTGAAGAGAACGTTCGGTGGGTAGAGCCGTCCGCTTTCATGTATAGAAACAATATCACTGAGTTTCGGGAATTCATCTGCATGCTCTCTGAAAAATTTTACTGCATCAACTGTCTCAATCATACCGGTTTCTAAGTTGATTAAATCCATGAACCGTGGTGAGTACTTGATCTTCTCTTCCACTAAGGGATTGACTTGAAGGCTTGGTCTTTTTGGAGAAATTAGAATCGGGTAATCATTTCCCATTCTGTCGACTGCTCGTGTTCCAAGACCCGGAACAATGCGGATCATACCGTCTTCTCTGCTGATGCGAGGAGACCATCGGAATTCATTTCTACTAAATGCAACCCCAGCGAATGTTGGCATAAAATACGGACCAACTTGAGTTCCAACAACCTCTTGGACCAGTATCCCCATCTCTTCGTTAAAATCAAGCAACCCTCGCTCACGTCGATATTCGATGGGATCCGGACTGAATGTCGATGCATAGACCTCTGCAATTGCATCCATTAGTGCATGGAGTCGTTCTTCTTCGGTTCCTAAGTTGGGGACAAATAAACTTTTATATTTTCCTGAAAAGGCATACCCAAAGTTATCCTCAAGAAGGCTTGAGGATCGAACGATAATTGGTCTATCTTTGAAATCTCGGATAATCCGACGTAACCCTTCGACGATCTCATAAGGGAATGCTGAGTGTTTAAAAATCTGTTCTAAAAACGGTTGTTCCTGACGAATCTCAATAGGATCCAAATACTTGACATGAGACACTTCATCTAAATCATTATAGTGAATAAATGATAGGATGGAATCGGAGGTGAGATACCAGTTTTTTGGAAATGCGATATCTTTGAGGACCTCGTCTTTTTTCATCTCTTCTTTGATGATTTTCTCCGCAAGTAATACACCGGAGGATTTTCCTCCTAATTTACCGGTACCCTGTGCTGGACCAACCACATGTTCTAACAGAAAATCAAAATCTGCTACATTAAAAAACATTTTTGCGACGTTCACGTACTCTAATCGCTCAGTGAAGAACCGTCTGATGAGCGCGGTTTTAATACTCATTTGATCTTCTGGTGATATCGTTATTTCTGCGTCTGGTTGATCGAAAAACCGATTCAGCTCTGCAGCAATCTCTACCAAGGGAATCCCTGTTTTTTGGGATTGAAGAAGCAACGGTCGTGCCTTGTCTTGTTTCATCCAATCCGCAAACAAGTTAGAGATATCTTCAGCAGGGATAGATTCCTTCGCTATTTCAAATATTTCTTTTTGTATGGTCACAAGGGCGTCAAGATCCTGCCGTTGATTTGGCATATGGATTCCACGCCAGTCTATTGCACTTGAATCACTATCAATAGACGGAGCGATCTTATTTAGTAGATTTGTGACCTTCTCATTTTCTATTCTATAGAGATAATACGTCATCTTTCTGGTAATGCGCAGTAAGGTTCGAGGATCTGTTTTTACCAGCAGATCAAGGATAACTTCCCAATCATGTTTTTTCTCAGGAATCTTGGATTTAACCTCCGCCTCTTTTTCCTCAGCCTTCATTATTTTTTCAACTAAATCTAATCTTCTTCGCTGTTGATCAAGTTCTTCTTTAATACGTCGTTCTTCAATGAATTTTCCAACCACTCCAGAAATTGCATCGATAAGCCGTCGTTCTTCTTTCAGAAACGGTCCCTCATCAGTAATTGGTTTTTCTTCAAGGTAATAAATTTCGAGAGCCCCTATTTTTTTCTCATCAATAACAAGATTGCTTTCAAGTGTCCATTTGGTTTTCTTAAAATTCTCAGTTTTAAATTCCTTTCTTTTATCAAGAACGATCCGCACACACGTAATATCGGGATATTGCCAAGCTTGGGGAATCAACTCAACAATTTTCTGCAATGCTTCATCAATAGAAAGTTTGCTATCATTGACTATCCTTGTAATCCGGTAAAAACAATTAAGTTCTTTTACCCGCTCTTTCAATTCGTGAATCATGTTTCCATTCATGGATTCAATATTTTTTTCATCCATTATTATCTCCTGCGTCATTTGCTCTGTCTCCCATTCCGCTCATGTTGTCTAGTTTGGTACCGTTATTTATTATTTATCTTTTTTTGTATGACTGCTTTCCCTAGTTTACCGTCTATTTTCACTTCTAGTTCAAAGCGAACTCTCACATGTCTGACATCAGTCATATCTTCGATAGATGGGAGGGAATCAAGCCATTGTACATCAATGTTTCCTTTGTCCTCCTTCGTGATGAGATATCCGACCTGGGAAGAGATCAGGTCATGGAAGAAATGAGAGCCTTGCGATGGATCAATTGCTCTTTCTTTAAATGGTGTTTCTATAATCACTTTTGCTCCTGCGATATCACTCCAGATTACGGGGATGCCTAACCAAGAGTCTGCTGAACCCCATCGCCCAGGACCAACGAGCATATAGGGTTTCCCTTCGCCCATGAGTTTCGTATTAAGTTTCCGAATTTGTGTCACCGCACGAGCGGAATTCGCCATCTCAAATGACGATTTTACATATACAATATCCTGAATATGGTCAATGATTCCGTTTCCTAACGCGTTTTCACTATAACACAGATCATTCTTCTGGTTGTACTCCCCAATAATGATCTCATGGGTCCTCCCTGGGAGTAACATACTCCTGATTTGCAGGATAACAAGCTCTGCTTTGTCAGACTCTGCTGCACCCACATTTACCGCAAATTCAATTTCCACTGGATATCCAAGGGCGATCTCGCTGATACGGAGAAGGAGCTTCAACGCTTGTGCTAAAGGAATAGAATCGTACTCAATAATGGGAGCAAAATTGATAACTATCGATCCCTCATCGTACACACCTGGACTAAGATTGTCATCTCTGACAAAATAAGTCGAGGCTATTTTCTCTAACACACCATGATCTTTTGCGACATCTTTATCTAATTTACTGAGAGCGGTCTCTTCGTTTTTATTCACAATACGATACACGGATTTAAGGTTTAACGCGTAGAAATTTCGTTGTGAGTGCCTGATAAAATCTTTAGGGGTTCCAAACATGGGAATCGTAGGTTGCTCTGGACAGAAACAAAACGTACACCCGCCATCAACGATTGCTTTTCCTAACCCTAGTGCGAGATAGACGATCCCATCTTCAGGTTTACACCCACCTGAGGGATAATAATTATATGATTTTGCTACGCCTGAGATCGTTGGATAGAAATATTGGCCGTGTTTCTTTCCTACAACCTCCTGGATTAATACCGCCATTTTTTCATCCCCAAGATTCTTTGGGGTTGATTTGATATATGTTCTTGCTTTTTCAAAATAGGTTGAGGCGTACACGTATTTAATCGCGTTACAGACTTCTTGGAACCGGAAATCTGTCTCCCAAGATTCATTTGGAAGTAAAACGGAATCGTAGATTCCTGCAAATGGTTGCATCAATGAATCTTCAAGAATTCCTGAGGATCGGACAACCAGCGGTTGCCTTGTTTTTCCGATGAATGCTCGGAGATCCCCTAAAACGGTCGCAGGAAGACTTGCGCTCATAAATTTATACGCGATACGTTCATCTGGCAACTCATAGAGCAGCGGATCATGGAGTTTGTTTTGTGTCATGAATGTGTCAAACACTTCGGTGGAGAGCACAATCGTCCTTGGAACAGTAATTCGAAGGTTCGGGAACATATCCTCAGAGATATATTTCGAGACAAGTTTTGCTAAAAAAGAAAGTCCTCTTGCTTTTCCGCCAAGCGCTCCCTTACCGATACGACTGATTTCAAGATGTGATGCAGAAATCGCCCGTTCAAAGGTGCTGACAGATGCCTGAGTGAGAGAATATTTATATCCTTCAAGAAGGTCAACGATGCTTTTTCGAAGATCCGCTCCTTTTTTTTCCTTTTCTATTGTATGAATTTTTTCCGCAAGATCCTGTTCTCCTTTTGCTTTCAACCATGTTGAGAATTGATGTTGCTGGGCGGAGGATGCGAGAATTTTTTCTTTGACTGATAAGACGGTATCTTCAAAATCTTTCAGAGTTTTTATTGAAACAACGTTGTTTCCCTCCTCATCTTTAATGTTGATTTCCTGTGGACCAAGGCATTCTCTGATAAATTCTTTTACAACGACAAGCAGGTTAGGAGCATTTTTTGAAATAAAATTGATGTGTTTCTCCAGTGATATATCCCTTTTGATAGGCTCGGAGGATTGAATAAGCACCGGTAAATCAGGTTTTTCGTTCCATACATTTCGCGCGAGTTCAAGGCCAGCTTGTTTTCTCGTCTTTTTTTGTTGTTCTTCTTGGTTATCGGTAATGATACCTACAAGCTTATTTTTGTGTTTTTCATAGAGTTTTACTCCTTCCTCAAAATCCAACGCATGCAGAACAAGTGGCCTGTTGTTTAATCGCTCAATTCGGTGTTCCTCATTGATTGTATCTTGCATGATGGTTTCGACAGCATTCCAAATTTCTTCGTAGATAAGTAAGAGATACGTTGAATAATACTGAATCGAATCCTCTATAAGGAGAACACATCTACATTGTTGGGTAAGATCGGGAGTTAAGGTTATATTCGTCGCATCTTCAATTGATTGAACAATCGTTAAAATAATTTTTCCATCGCCATTCCATGTAAACAGCTTCGTAATAGTTTTGCCTTGGTCTTTCTCAGAAATTTTCCCTAGTTCAGCAATGCTATTGCCTAAAACAACGATAGGGATCTGCGAAGTTATCCGTATTTTTTTTGTAAGAGCTATTATATCGATCTCATCAAATGTATTGAAAAGAATCAAGAGATTGTACGTATTTTTTTTTAGCAGCTCAAGGCATTCTTTGCCAGTTTCCACATGCGTTATTGAGGGAACACTGACTTGTTCGTTATACATCTGCCGTTCAGTGAAAAGCGTGCGTAATCGACCTTCTTCTTCAAGTTGAAAGAAATGAAAAGAGGAAGAAAGCAAGAGGATATTTTTAATGTGAAACGGTCTGTGGTCTGTTAGATGTTCCCTCTCGGTTTCTTGAGCAATGGTCGGTTTGACACCGGTTATATCTTCAATACATTGGATAATCTTATTTTCTTTATCATTAAACCGGATATTCATATAGCAAACTACACCCAACCTCGCATTTTACATGCTTCGGCAACCCGTGAAATCGCAATCATATACGCGGCATCGCTAACTCGGATTTTCTTCCGCTTTGCCAGCTCCCAAACTTTAAAAAAAGCATCGGTCATTTTATTATCCAGTTTTCCAAGTACTTCCTCTTTAGTCCAGTAATAGTTCTGGTTGCTTTGCACTTGTTCAAAGTAACTGCAGACGACACCACCTGAGTTCGCCAGAAAATCTGGGACAACAATCACGCCTTTTTTATCAAGGATGTCTTCTGCTTCTGGGGTAACCGGACCGTTTGCTCCACAAAGAACGATCTTTACGCAGGGTTTAATATCGTTGACGTTTTCCACCGTGATCGAATGTTCTAAGGCGGCAGGGATGAGGATATCGACCTCGTGTGTCAACCAATCATCACCTGGTGTTACTTTATAGCCTAACTTCTCCGCTTGTTTTTTGTCAATGGTGCCAAATCGATCTGTGATGTTTACAAGTTCCTTGACGTCAATTCCTTTTTGTTTGTAGTAGCTGTAGGTGCAGTTGTCATTCTGATCCCAGCAGGATACTGAGACAACGGTCCCTCCGTATTCAATGAACAATTCAGCGGTATAGTGGGCTACGTTTCCAAAACCCTGGAGTGAAGCGGTTGATTTGGTGATCTCAATCTTTTGTTCTTTCAGAAGCTCTCGGAGGATATAGACTAATCCATACCCAGTTGCTTCGGTTCTGCCACGAGAGCCACCAAGCTCAACCGGTTTTCCGGTGATAAGCCCTGGGTATTGACCGCCCATAATTGTTTGATATTCATCCATGATCCACAGCATATGTTGGCCACTCGTCATGACATCAGGTGCAGGGACATCCCGTGTTGGTCCGATATCTCTGGCTATCTGGCGAACCCATCCTCGGCAGATTTTTTCTTGTTCTCGTTCTGAAAGATTATGAGGATCACAAATGACTCCACCTTTTCCACCACCAAGGGGAATATCCGCGACTGCGCATTTCCAGGTCATCCACATCGCAAGGGCTCGTACGGTATCGGCGGTTTCTTGCGGGTGAAATCGGATACCGCCTTTGCATGGACCGCGTGCATCGTTGTGTTGTACGCGAAATCCTCGAAAGACTTTCATAGTTCCGTCATCCATCCGTATCGGGATAGCAAAACTATATTCTCTTAGAGGATTTCTTAATAATTCCCTGGTTGGTTCGTCTAAATTGAGTTTGTCAGCAATTCTATCGAATTGTTGTTGTGCCATTTTAAAAGCATTGAAACCTGCTTCTTTTGACGGGTTAACTTTCCCCTGTTTTAATTCCGATTTAACTTGCATAATCAATTCGCCTCTTCTTCGCCCACCATGTATCGTAATCCTATATAAATAATTTAGGAATAAAGGATAAAAAGGGAACTATTCCAGATTATAACATTAAAGTCTTTATAAACTCCATAAATACGGAAAAAGAAAGGGGTTTGAAATTTTAATTAATTTTTTGTGAGATGTTTTTATATAATCAATACGAAATACCTAATACTTGAGGATGGGATGCAAAGGAAAATACACATCAATCGGAAGGGAATCAAGAACAGAACTTTGAATAAAAAGGATTCGAAATCTATGACAATCATCCTTTCGTTCATCATCTATAAAGCTATTTTTACTCCGAATCTTTTTTCGGCAATCTTAACTCGATATGCAGCTAATATTTTTGAACCAGGGAATTTTTATGAGCGATAAAAATGATGAACAGAAACAAAAAGAAGATACAAAAGATACTATCCCTAAGGAACCATCGAGAACCAATGATACCTCTTCCGAACATCACGGAAATATACAGAAAGCAGTTTGCCAGCAGATAATTAAATCAGTCTGGACTCATGAGCCCTGGTTGTATTTCAAAGTCATCGTTAAAAGTAACGAAGAAATGGGTGAATATATCGCACTTCATGGACTAGTTCCTCAGAATGAGCTTCCCCTTCAATTACGATATAAAATACCGGAGAATGAAATCTGGATCCGGGAAAACGTGTATGCTGATGCAGAGCGAAGAAAAAGTATTCTTGCTCACGAGTACACAGAACTTGATTTGATGATTACACGAGGTATAGGTTATAAAGAAGCTCATGAACAAGCAGAGTTTATTGAACATCTCTATTACCCTTCAGAACTCAATACGAAATGATTTCTTTTCCAAATTTTATTACTGTTTTTTTATTAGATTATGGTGGGTTAAACATGGCGTATACCAAAAATTTTATTAAATACCAGCGGTTTGCGCAGCGCACCATCTAGGAGAAAAATACCTCATCATTGCACGAATAAAAATATATAATAAAAAAAAGGATTGTATTTCTATGACCATAAAAATTGTTGTTACCGGCGGAACATTTGATAAGGAATATAACCCATTAAATGGTCAATTATTTTTCAACGGAACGCATGTCTCAGAGATGCTTAGATTGGGACGATCACGGTTAGATGTCCATATAAAAACAGTGATGATGATCGACAGTTTGAGTATGACGGAAGCTGATCGAAAAAAGATACTAAAAGAATGTCAGACCTCCGCTGAGGATAAAATACTCATTACCCATGGAACTGATACCATGACAGAAACCGCAAAACTCTTGGGACAGTTTATCAAAGATAAAACCATTATCTTAACCGGTGCGATGGTACCGTACGCGTTTGGTAGCTCCGATGGTCTGTTTAATTTAGGAAGCGCACTTGCGTATCTTCAAACGCTGCCACCGGGGGTCTATATCTCAATGAATGGAAAATACTTCCACTGGGATAACGTGCGGAAAAACAAGGAAGTCGGTTTATTTGAAGAAACTCAATAATCTTACTTCTATTTTTTGGTCTGTCGTTTCTTCGTATGCGATTTCTTTTGTTGAATCAACCACATTCCTTCTGGTGTAAAACCACACGTTTTATAGAAATGGAACGCTGGGTTTTTGAATGCAACACCGACTCCAATAAATTCAACATCTTCGCCGTACAATAGCTTTAGCATTGCATCGAGTAATTTTCTCCCAATCCCGCTGGTCCGATAGGAAGGGTGGACACATACCTCGTCTATGAATCCTATGCGTTCAATTTTATAGATGTGCGCCTCATCTCGCTCCCCAACATGCCCGGTAATCATCCCAATCACTTTTTCATTGGTTTCAGCAACAAGGAAAAAATGATTACGATCGTTGAGTAATTCTCGTTGACGATTGATGATGTATTCTTTACATTGTGCTTTTGGTTTCAGACTATCAAGTCTCCCGCTATAATGCGTATGTTCCAATGATGAAATCCAGTACAGAGAAAAGAACGCGTCAAGGTCCACTATTGTTCCTTTTCGGATCACCATAAGATTCTTCTTCATGAACCGTCCTTCATATATCATCATATTTGTATTTGAACAAATCGGAGAGGCATCTTTAATGAGAAACGATGAAAAAAAGAAAGAAAAAAAAGTATATTTTTTAGATTAGCCCTTGGTCTATCATCGCATCAGCGACTTTGACAAACCCTGCGATGTTTGCTCCTTTCACGTAGTTGACAAAGTCGCCGTCTTTTCCATATTTCACACAGGAATTATGGATTTGTGACATAATCCACTGCAATTTCTTGTCAACCTCTTCTCTGCTCCAAGACATTCGCATGCTGTTCTGAGACATCTCAAGACCGCTGGTTGCAACACCACCGGCATTTGCTGCTTTCCCGGGGCCATAAAGGATCTTGTTTTCAATGAAGACCTCAACACCCTCGGGTGTGGTTGGCATGTTGGCACCCTCTGCGACAAGGATACATCCATTGTCAACGAGTGTTTGCGCATCTTCTTTGCTGATTTCGTTTTGTGTCGCTGAGGGGAATGCACAATCGCATTTGAAATGCCATGGAGTCTTTCCACTGACGTACTCACATTTGTATTTCTCAGCGTACTCTTTGATTCGGCCGCGTTGAACATTTTTCAGTTCCATGACGTACGTAAGTTTCTTTTCATCAATTCCCGAAGGATCATAGATGGAACCTGATGAATCTGACAAGGTGACGACCTTCCCGCCGAGTTGATGTATTTTTTCAACAATATATTGCGCGACATTCCCAGAACCGGAGACGACGCAGGTTTTTCCTTTGAATGACTCTCCCTTTGTCTTTAACATTTCCTGGGCGAAATAGGTTGCGCCATATCCTGTTGCTTCTGGTCGTATGAGACTACCTCCCCAATTCAGTCCTTTTCCGGTGAGCACTCCGGTAAATTCATTTCTGATTTTTCTATATTGTCCAAACATAAACCCGATTTCTCGACCACCAACTCCAATATCCCCTGCAGGGACATCAGTATCAGAGCCAATGTACCGTTGCAGCTCCGTCATAAACGACTGACAGAATTTCATGACTTCGTTGTCCGTTTTTCCTTTTGGATCAAAATCAGACCCTCCTTTTCCCCCGCCCATTGGGAGTGTAGTCAGACTATTCTTGAACACTTGTTCAAACGCTAAAAACTTCAATATACTTAAGGTCACACTTGGGTGGAAACGGAGTCCCCCTTTGTACGGACCGATCGCACTGTTCATTTGAATACGGTACCCTCTGTTTATCTGAATTTCCCCCTTATCATCTAACCAGGGTACACGGAATATAATCACGCGTTCAGGTTCAACCATACGCTCTAAAATCTTTGCTTTTTTGTACTTCGGGTTTTTCTGAATGTAGGGCATGATACTTTCAACGACTTCTTGAACTGCCTGATGGAATTCTTTTTCACCTGGATTTTTATCTTTTACTTTTGTCATGAATTCTTCGACAGATTTATCCATAATTATGCCTCCGGTTTTTTGTTGGTTTGGTATCATTGTTTCCTTTTAATACTTTGCTAGTATTTCTTCTGGATACAACCTTAAAAATTTCTCCTTTGTTTCAGAATAAAATCATTTTTTTCGCAAAAAATCAAATTATTCTATTTTCATAAACATCTCACTTGCTTTGAGTCCATGTCCGGTTAACGGCAAGACGACTACTTCATCTTTTTTCATCGGATATTTTTTAAACCCTGCAATAGCGACCGCAGATGTTGGCTCGATATAATATCCTTTACGAAGTGTGGAATGTAACGCGTCTATGATTTCGTATTCTCCTGTGGTGATCATAGCACCGTGTGTCTCTTGTATTGCGTTTAGGATTTCTGCTGCTCGAACAGGATGTGCAATAGCGATGCCTTCAGCGATGGTTTCTTTCCAAATGAAAGGATTTTTAATTTGATGGTGCTTCTTCCAAGCCTGTGCCAGTGGTGAACAATTCTTGGCTTGTACTCCAATAATTTTTGGAAGTGTATCGATAATTTTTTCTCGTTGTAATTCTTTTAATCCGATGTATGTTCCAAGGAGAAGTGTTCCATTACCAACCGGTAAAATAATTGCATCAGGTACATTCCATCCAAGTTGTTCTACGATCTCAAAAACACATGTTTTTGTTCCCTGAAAAAAGAACGGGTTCCAATAGTGACTCGCATAATATATAGATTGTGCCGCAAGCCATACTGCCTTTGCGGTATCCTCTCTGTTACCTGAAATCTTATGAAGGGCGGCACCGTACTGTTCGATTTGTAGTAATTTTCCTGGAGAAGTTTTTTCAGGAACATAGATATCACATTCAATGTTTGCTTTTGCGCAGTATGCTGCGATTGCAGCACCTGCATTCCCTGAAGAGTCTTCTACGACTTTTTTGATTCCCAACTCTTTTATCTTGCTTACTAACACCGATGCACCACGGTCTTTGTATGATCCACTTGGGAAGAGATGGTCTTGTTTCAACAATACTTTCTTTCCTGAAAACTGTTCTTCAACCAGTGGAGTGAATCCTTCATCAAACGAGATGATGTGCTCATCATGTTCAAGGGGGAGTGCTTCGCGGTATCGCCACATCGTTGGTTTTCTCTTTTGAATTCTATCAAGAGGAAATCGTGCATGAAAATCCAGTTTTAATAATCCACCGCATTTGCAGCTCCATACCGGTTCTGATGATGGATATACTTTATGACATGATTGACAGCGGAGTTTTATGTTCATTAATGTCTTGATTTTATCCACCCTATGTAAATCTTTTGTTTAGTACTATAGTAAAGGACTTTAGTTATAGGCCAAATTGATATAATAGAAATATATTCTCTTTTTTAGGGTGGGATGTATGAAATCGAAAAAAACAGCTCAATTAAACGAGAGGGAATTGATCATCAAGCTATCTAATGATGGAAAGACATGCCGCGAGATAGCTTCACTTCTTGGAATAGGTAAATCAACGGCGTCATACTGGATTGTACGGTATAACAAAACAAATGATCTGAAGGATAAACCTAGAAGTGGACGACCTACCCTGCTTACTAAACAGAGGTTAACAGAGATCTCGGAGAAAATAAAATTAGGGCTTCGGGAGCAGAAAGATAAGGCAGGGATATCCTCAAAAGAGGTGATAGAGATTTTAGAGGAGGTAACTGGTAGAAAGTATACGATCAGGCATGCTCGAAGACTGTTACACAAAATGGGTTTCTCACTGATAACACCTCGAGTAAGTCACATCAAGAAGGACAAAGAGGCACAGAATAGATTTCGGGAGGAATTTAAAAAAAGCTTCAAAAAGACTATGTGGGACATACAATCGTAACCTTTGATGAAGCATCCTTTAGACTTGTACCGATTTACAAAAGAGTCTGGTTCATGAAAGGGGAACGACCACGAGGTGTTTTCTTTTGGAGTACTAAAAAGATCAACATCCTTGGAGCATTGGTGAATGGTGAAAAACTCTACTACAAATGGCACATCTCCCTTAACACTCTTACTTTCAAATCCTTTCTTTCAGGTTTTATGAAACAGCTTCCTGCAGGCTATTACGTCTTTGTCCTTGATAACGCCTCCTATCACAAATCATCGACAATAAAGAAATATTTCAAGAGCTTGGGTGGTAACATCAAAGTGGAGTTTCTTCCACCATATTCCCCTGAGTTGAACCCAACTGAAAGCTGTTGGAGAACAATACGAGCTATAGTCACAAACTCCACCTATTTTTCAACCATCGAGAATATGCAGATGAAGATTGATCAATTCTTGGGGGGACAAAAATTCAACTTCAATGTGTCCAACTATTTATGTCTTTAACTA
>JAPKYG010000002.1 GCA_026394435.1 Methanobacteriota archaeon
AGAGATTGAGCTGAGTCGGCATGAACCGTCGAATACGTTGTATGTCCCGTGGCCATCGCCTGGAACAACACGTACGCCTCTTTTCCACGAATTTCTCCGACAAGGATATACTCAGGTCGCTGTCTGAGCGCAGCCTTCATCAAATCATATAAGTCAATTTCTCCAGCAAGTTTATCATTGATCACCTCACCAAACCCGGATCGAGTCACCCCAGGAATCCAGTTTGGATGTGGTAAGTTTATTTCTCTTGTTTCCTCGATCGAAACGATTTTTGATTCTCGAGGTATGAAAAGTGAAATCGCATTCAGCGTCGATGTTTTCCCTGAAGCAGTCCCACCAGCAATGAGTGCGTTCACACCATTTTCGACCGCAAGCCACATGAACGCAACCATCTCAGGAGACATGGTTTTATACATAATCAGATCAGTTGCGGTAATCGGATCAGAACGGAACCTTCGAATAGTAAATGTCGAACCGTTCGTAGTCACTGCCTTACTCAACGTCATCTGAATACGAGACCCATCAGGCATGGTCGCATCCAGCATCGGCTCTGCAATGGAGATATGTTTGCCGCATTTCTGCGCAAGCTGAGTCACAAAAGCAGACAACACAACCTCATTAGGAAATTGAATATTGCTCTTCAGAGAACCATACTTACGATGATATAAAAAAATACCCAGACGAGAACCATCACATGAAATATCTTCAATATTAGGGTCTCGCATCAGCGGATCGATCTTTCCATACCACAAGAAATCCCGCTTCACATAATACAGGATTTTAGTTTTGAGCACCTGATCAACTTTCATCTTGTAGTCTTTAATGATTTGATCAATCCGTTCTATGAGAAACGCTTCAACCTTACTTATATCCAGTTCATCTAAACGAACATCAATAGAATTCATCAAGGTATCCTGAATAAAATCAGAGGAGATGTGTTCTGCGTCAGACAGTTGAGGTTCGATCGCTTTGTAGAATTTATCAAGGGACGCGGTGTCTTTCAATATTTTAATGTATGCAAATGGTTCATTCACAGGATAGAAATCAAGCTCCACCAGGTTTTTTTCATCAAGGGAAACCTCATGTGAAGCGAAAACAACCATACCTTTCTTACCGCATTGCGCACACTTGACAGTCACTTGTTGACCTGGTTCACCCTCACAAGAAATTTTTGAATGACACTCTGGACATACTGCAATTTTTTTTATCATAGTTCATTCTTTATTTTTTTCATGACATCCGCAGGGTTATCCGCATATTGGGCGACCACAGTAGCGACTTTCTTGAACTCTCGGATATTGTTCTTGTTCATCCAATCTAACAATGTCGTTCGATTCTTGATTTCACCAATCATGCCTTCTCGACTGATGTCTTTTTCTGCTCTGATGCGTTCTAAAATGTAACTTTTCCCAGAGTAAATGAATTTATCTTCAATCGGATCCCAACGAAAAACTTCATTGGTGAGGATCTCTTTTGTCGTCGGGTCGATATCAATGATTTCTATAATCTGTTTGCATCGTCGTGCTCTTTTATTTTTTACACGAGAGATGACTTGGATGCAGACGATATCTAATGTTTGCAACATGATACGTGGGATTTCAATCGGTTTGCCCTCCAATCGATGGATAAGAGATTGAGCTGAGTCGGCATGAACCGTCGAATACGTTGTATGTCCCGTGGCCATCGCCTGGAACAACACGTACGCCTCTTTTCCACGAATTTCTCCGACAAGGATATACTCAGGTCGCTGTCTGAGCGCAGCCTTCATCATAGAAACTATCTTTGACTCACGTGGAATGAACAAGCAAAGTGCATTCAATGTCGATGTTTTTCCTGCGGCAGTCCCACCAGCAATGAGCGCGTTCACACCGTTTTCGACCGCAAGCCACATGTACGCAACCATTTCAGATGACATGGTATGGAACTCAATAAGATCTGGTGGTGAAAAGGGATCTTCACTGAATTTCCGGATGGTAAAAGTCGATCCTTTTGTCGTGACTTCTGTACTCATCGTCATCTGAATACGAGACCCATCAGGCATAGTCGCATCCAACATGGGCTCTGATATTGAGATATGTTTACCACATTTCTGCGCAAGCTTCACTACAAACGCAGTAAGCTGGTCTTCATCGTCGAACTGTATGTTACTTTTTAAGGAACCGTATCGACGGTGATATAAGAAGAGGAAAACGCCAGAGCCATCGCAGGAGATATCCTCGATATTCGGGTCTTTCATGAGCACTTCGAGTTTTCCAAGCCCAATCGATTCTTTTTTAAGGTAGTACAATATTTTTTTCTTCGTTAGTGTATCGATATTGAGCATGTATTCGTCAATGATTAAATCGACTTTTTCTGTAAGGTATTTATCTCCACCTTTGGCTTCAAGATCCGCGGTTTTAAATGCAAATCCTTCAAGTGTCTCTTGTACGAATTTAAGGAGGTGTGCATCTTCCTCCGATAACTTCATCTCAAGAAGCACGTAGCGCTTATCGAGTGATTCTTTTTCGCGGATAATTTCCACATAAGCAAAAGGTTCTTGTAAAGGATAGAAATCAATTTCTTCGATTGCATCTCTCGAGTACCCCATACGTTCCAAGGTAACGGTCTTGAGTGTGTTTGCCTCATTGGGGAATTGAATTATACCATCAGGGGTGATTTCGTCTAATTTAATTTTTTTAGG
>JAPKYG010000128.1 GCA_026394435.1 Methanobacteriota archaeon
GAACGACGGAACATTAAAACCCTTTTTATCGCATTTCTCTTTGGTCTGCTCATCTCAGTGATTTGTTTTGGTTTCTGGGCGTTGATGGGTGACAACTTTCTCCGCTGGGAGTTGGTCCTCCTCGTTGGTGTCGTGAACGCGATTTGGATAAAATATCTGTTCTTGAAGTTGAATA
Organism: Methanobacteriota archaeon; assembly: GCA_026394435.1. Classification (GTDB taxonomy): domain Archaea; phylum Thermoplasmatota; class E2; order DHVEG-1; family DHVEG-1; genus SM1-50. The sequence goes on from JAPKYG010000128.1 coordinate 176, forward strand.
TCGATCTGACTGATTTCGGACGAAAAGGCTGGCTGACTGCGTTTGCCACCTATTTTTTCACCTGGCTCCTCGTTCTTATCGTGTTGGTGAACCCTCCGTTCTATGACGGGGAAGCACCACATGTCGAAGTTGTTGCGTTGCCAGGGATACAAGAACCAGGCGGAACCATCCTCTTCGCAGCCTACATCGTTGACAATGTAGGTGTTAACAAAGCAGGAATCAATTTCCTGATCACCGATCCAAATGGAACCGTGCATACTCCAGAGTTCACCTATGAAAACAATATCTTGCGATACACCTATGAAAACCCGAGTAATTTGCTTGGTACCTATAATTACACGTTTATCATCTCTGATGTAAACAATCAGAAAAACATCGTCACCGGCTCATTTAGCTACGCCACCGATGTTCTTGAGATCATCTCGTCTCGTTTCACCGGGATTATGAGCGGGGATGCGATCACTATAAAGGCAGACGACCGGATAAGTAAATATAATTTCAGAGTGTACTACAAGATTGACAATGGGTTAGACCTCGACGTTGATCAAAAGGAGACAGGCAACAGAGAAAAATATGAGACCTCCGCGGAGTTCAAAGGATGGACAGCAAATTCCACCGTGACCGTGCATGTGTACGCCGAAGTACGTCATTACTTCCTCAACATCCCTGAAAAATTCTCCAATACCGTGAGAGACACAACGGATTACAAATTTTCCACGGCAAACGACCAGAATATCGGAACCGAAGAGCCTCTTGTGGAATGGAATTACACGCTTGCGTTATTACGAAAATCACAACTGCCAAACACGGTGAGCTACGCGTTACCCTATCCTATAAGTATGGGGTCAACACCAGGGTTTGAGGTTGTGGTCTTGGTCCTTGCTATTGTTGTCGTCGTCTTCCTGTTCAAACGTAAAAAAAATGCTAACAAGACATGAACGAGATAACCAGCTTCTGTCAATCATTCAAAAAGGATTTTACACCTCGCGCACAGGACTCTCGACAGCCGGTTCGGTGTTGGTCAGAAAAAGACGTTCTCGATGGAAAGGTAGTCGATGCGTACGTTATTATTTTGAGGACACGCGGATGCTCTTGGGCATTGGCATCGGGGTGCACGATGTGCGGGTATTTCAACGACAGCATGTTCGCACCTGTTTCTGAGAAGGATTTTCAGTCTCAGTTTGGGAAAGCTATGCAGAGCTACAAGGGTGAAAAGATAGTGAAACTTTTCACTTCAGGTAGCTTCCTTGATCCTCATGAAATACCGGTTACCGTGCAACATGAAATCCTCATCGTATTGACCGAGAGGGCAGAAAAAATCTCGGTGGAATCACGCCCTGAGTACGTAACAGATAAGAGGTTAGCAGATATTCAAAAGGTTGTATCGTCGAAAGAATTTGAGATCGGGATTGGGTTAGAAACGTCAAATGATCTGGTGCGAGAAAAAGCAATCAACAAAGGATTCACTTTTAATGATTATAAGAAAGCAGCAGTACTCTTGAAAAAACATCAGATGAATGTGAAAACGTACGTGCTTATGAAACCACCGTTTTTAACAGAGAAAGAATCACTGAACGATTGCATTCGGACAGTCCAGGACATAGCTCCATACACTGATCTAGTTTCATTGAACCCGACGAACGTGCAGCGTCATACGGTTGTTGAATACCTCTGGAAACGAAACCAGTACAGGCCTCCGTGGCTCTGGAGTATCGTTGAGTTTTTACAACAGAGTAAGAGGCTCGCCGATACGTTCGTGAAATGTGATGTGGTTGGTGGTGGAAGCATGCGAGGGGCACATAACTGTGGCGTCTGTGATCGGAAGGTGCTGAATGCGATTGAAGAATTTTCTTTGTCACAAAAACAGGACGCGTTGAATAATCTTACCTGCGACTGTAAAGAAAAATGGTTTGACCAACTTGATCTGGAGAACCTGAGTTTTGGTTCATTTGTTGATTTTGCACGGTGGAAACCATGAAACAGGTGGTTGAACAGAACGACACCGTGGTACTCATCGATGAAAGCCTGAAGAAAATCATTGTTGACACGAACTGGAAAACAGATAAAATCAGAGGAATCGGGGTTATCGATCCCAAAACTCTTGTTGGAAAAGAATATGGAAGTAAGCTTGAGATTGGGAATAAAAAGTTTTGGCTCTTGATTCCTTCGTTGCAGGATAAACTGCAGGGGTTGTATCGCCAAGCACAGATTATTCTACCACGCGATGCGGCCCATATCCTCATGAACTGCGCAATTGAGCCAGGACAGACGGTGCTTGAGGCAGGGATTGGATCCGGGTCGCTAACAATCGCGCTTGCTTCAGCGGTCGCCCCAAATGGAAAAGTCATTTCATATGATATCAGAGCGGAGTTCATCGACCATGCGATGAAGAATCTGAGACAATCATGTCTCAGCCAGTATGTCACCACAAAAATCAAGGATGTGACTGAAGGAATCGACGAAAAAGACTGTGATGTCATCATCCTTGATATTCCGAATCCGTGGGCAGCCGTGGAGCACGCGTGGAAGGCGCTGAAAATCGGTGGGTACCTTTGTACGTACTCCCCGTTGATTTCCCAGGTGGAACAAACAGTAAGAACCATCGAACAACATCCGTTTATCGAATGTAAAACCTATGAGAACATCCAGCGGGAAATGGTTGTTTCAAAGTATGGGACCCGCCCGAGTTTTGATATGTTGGGTCACACCGGGTACCTGACATTTGCACGAAAAGTACAAGTCCTCTGAAGGGTTTATTCTCCTGAGAGGGGACGGCTCCGAATGATTTAAATTCCTTTTGGGCATACACTGGTCCAACGATATAAAGGATAGTAAATGGAGGCGAATGTTATGACGAAACGTGTATACAATTTTTATGCAGGTCCAGCAACGTTACCGTTACCGGTGTTGAAGAAAGTGCAGGAAGAACTCCTTGATTTTCATGGAACCGGTATGTCAATTCTTGAGATTTCTCATCGATCAAAAGAATACGATGAGGTGCATAAGAAAGCTTCAGAGCTGCTAAAAGAGCTCATGGGCATACCCAGCAACTATAAAGTATTGTGGCTGCAAGGTGGTGCGTCCTCCCAGTTTTTTATGGTACCCCTGAATCTTCAACAAGCAGGGAAACCCATGGAATATGTGTACACTGGTGCGTGGGCAAAAAAAGCAATCAAAGAAGCAAAGTTGTATGGTGAGGTGAAGGTTGTTGCCTCCTCAGAGGATCAAAAGTTTTCCTACATCCCCAAGAATGTTACCTTTAGTGAGAATGCAGCGTTTGTTCATATCACCGGCAATGAAACCATCGGAGGAATCGAATGGCATGAGTGGCCAAAAGTCCCCAGTGGCGTCCCGCTTGTCTGTGACATGTCCTCAAATTTTATGGATAAGGTCGTTGACGTGAAGAAGTTTGGAGTCATCTACGCAGGTGCTCAGAAGAACCTTGGTCCTTCCGGGGTCACTGTTGTTGTTATTCGAGATGATTTGATCAACAGGGTTCCGGAGAACACACCAACCATGCTGAAATATAAGACGCATGTCGAGAAGGATTCCTTGTATAACACCTGCCCGTGTTTTGCGATTTATCTTTGCGAGCTCGTCTTAGAGTATCTGAAATCCCTTGGCGGTATCCCCACGATGGAAAAACAGAACCGGAAGAAAGCAAAACTGCTCTACGATATCATTGACAACTCTCAGGGTTTCTATCGTGGTGTTGCAAAACCAGAGTCACGATCACTCATGAACATTACCTTTAATTTGGCAACTCAGGAGCTTGAGGTGAAATGCGTCGATGAAGCAAAGAAGAAAGGGCTCATTGGTCTCAAGGGTCACCGGGATGTCGGTGGCATCCGAGCATCTCTGTACAACGCGATGTCGCTCGAAGGCACCGAGGTGCTCTGCAAGTTTTTAAAGGAATTCCAGGAGCAAAACCAGTAACACCCTGGATTTTTCTTCTTCTTTTTTTCTTTCTTTTTTAACGCAACGGAAATGAATAGTTTCGGCGACCCTGTTTGTAGGTATATAAACCAAAAAGCGCCTTATGGTATTAATTGACTTGAGTTGCGGGGGACATGCCAGCCCGGTGTTTGCTGGCATTTCTGCCACTTTTCTTAGAATTTATCTAATGTTTTTGTTTTGTATTTTTTCATGAGATTTTGAGCAGTTTCCCATGAATGTCTCGTATGTGGCGGCAACTCTCCGTACGTATCTACCCATGTTTTTAGAAATTTTTTTGTTATAGGGTCCGCAGGATACCCACTTCCTAAAGGAAGATTGATCTTTTTTTCAAGTTCCCGGGCTATCTGTCGAACGTGCTCATCTCTAGTAGTCTTAGCTAGAATTGATGCTGCACCAACAACTGGATACGTTTCATCGGCCTTGTGTTTTGAGATCATCGTTGGTTTCCAAGTAAGCTTTGAGAGGATGTCTTTTCCGAATCGTACTTCGTTCACATCAGCAGCATCCACATAACAAGTATCTGGTTTGAGTTTTTCGATTACTTTACTAAAAACAGAGACTTCAAGTTCGTTTAACGTCATGACTTTTCGCAGGTCATCGATATCAGAAGCAGGGATGATCATTATTTCATATTTTACTACGATGTCTTTTATTTGTTTTGCTAGCGCTTCTCGTTTGTTTGGAGTGAGTTTCTTAGAGTCGCGTGCACCGATTCTGATTAGTTCAGCATCGTTTTCAACGAGCACGCCGGCAACGACAAGGGCTCCAAAAACCGGCCCGCGTCCGGCTTCATCCGCACCACAAATCATTGAGTTCTTGTATCAGATGGAAGTAAAAAGATGTTACGGGAAAAGCTATAGGCAATTTTTTAATATCGGACCTTATTCAGGCCCTAGA
>JAPKYG010000062.1 GCA_026394435.1 Methanobacteriota archaeon
ATCCATATCTTTGTCGGTAATGACTCCATCTGGCATGAGACGAATAAGTGCTATGACTTCCCCCATCGAGTTATCCTCCTATGGTCCTCTGAATCCGCATTTCGGGCAGAGATAGACGACACTTTGTTCTCGGCAGTTTGAGCAGCGTCCAATCATGGTATCGCAGGTTGGGCATTGAAACGTTGTCGAGCCTTGTTCAAGCAAGCCTTTTCCGCATGAAATGCATCGATCAGCTTTTTTCATAGGGAAAGCTGTATACCCTACCTATTTTTAAACCTGACGCCCCGCTTTCTTGGAGTATTACCCTTCTTTTTTACTTATGGTTTCTAATGAGAACGAGGTGATTGATTTAAAAATCCGGTACTGAAAAATCGCTCCACAAATCATATTCATATGGTAGGTGATAAACCGGAATAATAAGACAAACACACCGAGCAGATATTGATGGGAGGCACCAAGCAGAACACCGTATAACGCAGCCATCCCCAGCTCGGTGACCCCTGAACTTCCTGGCGTCGTCGGGAGCATCACGATAATCAACAATAATGCCTGAGCCGCATACGACTCGATAAAAAATGGGTCAAGACCGAGTGCTAACAAAAGCATTGATGGGATCATAAAACCCGTAGACCACATCAATATCGTTAAACCACCTGCACCAAGAAATGCCTTTTTCCCCCCGGTTAAAAAGAACACCATGCTGTTATGAAAATTATCAACCTCATAGCCAATCCGATCAACAACAGCCGTGCTCTTTCCTTTCTTAGAAAATCTACTTAGCTTCGAACTGATGATAATCAACAACGATTTCGTTTTCTTCGGATATTTCAAAGCCAACGCAAACAATACAAGACCGGTGACAAACACAATAACTCCTATGGAAAGCCCATAGCTGATCAGCTTCACATCAATCCGATCCTTAAAAACAAAAAAACCAAAAGGAACAAGCACTAAAATGAAAATCGCATCAATCAACCGTTCACCAAGGACAGCAGCGGTCGCGCCACCAGTACTCAGACCATCTTTATTCAATAAATAAATACGAACCGGCTCGCCACCGGCAACCGATGGAGTAATACCTGCTAGGAACTGATTTGCGATAACAATTTTGGTTGCTTCCCATAGACTCACATGAACCTTCGGGTCAATCGCTGTAGCGAGAACCTTTAGCCGTGCACCCCAGATAAACCAATACAAAACATTCAATAGCACCGCAGCACCAAAGAACAAAAAGAACCCAGCTCGGAACGAGACCTGCGACAGATACTGGATCGTTTGCGCATCAATCGTAAAATACAAGATCAACACAATAATTGAGAGACTCAGAGCAATACTTACGAAAATAGAAATTTTAGTTTTATTCAGTTTCTTTTTCTCGTTCGTCAACAAAGAAGGTTATTTTCAAGACGCTATAAGTTTCTTGTGGTTGACGCAAGCTCGGTATTATAAAAAACCTTATGTTCTCTGATTGATTACTCCCTAAAGATTGTGACACTATGAAAAAACTCCCTGTCACCAAGTACCTGCAAACCATGCGCTACGCAGCAGCAAATTACGTGGCACGAGAATGCATCTATCCCTTCTATGCCTCCTTTAAAGTCACCCATGTCTGCAGCCTGAAGTGTAGCTTCTGCAACGTCTGGAAGGAAAAAACACCTGATCTCGTAAAAGAAGATGTCTTCAACGTCATCGATAACATTGCGAATTCCAGTATTGTCGTCTTAAGTTTAGAGGGAGGCGACCCGCTCATCAGAAAAGACCTCGGTGAAATCCTCCAGTACGCCCACCAAAAACCATTCTACCTCTTCTTTACCACCAATGGACACCTCCTTCATAAACGACCCATGAAAGAGTACGGGAAACACATCGACTACCTCCACATCAGCATCGATGAGGGACATAACAACCTCAAGTTCTTTGACCGGCTTGAAGAGTTCCAAAGCTACGGACCAGAAATCTGCATCCAAATCGTCGCCACAAAAGAAACCCTTCCTGTCCTTGAAGAAAAAGTCAAACGCGTCTACGAGGTTAACGCACGCACCGTCGTCATGCCTGCCTGTCATTTAGACGGAACAGATGATTTCTACCCTGACCCGAAGGGCTTCCGAGCGGAAATACTGCGATTGAAAAAGAAATACCCGAATACGATTACCACACCAAAGGGATTTTTAGATAACATCAACACATCCCACGGCTGCTCCACTTCCTCGGTTATTATTGACTCGGACGGCGGCCTGTTTTACCCCTGTCGGACCGTAGGAAAACACCTCTATAACTTCACTGAAGGCTCATTTATGAAATTCCTTAAAACACCAGACGCAAAAGAAGCACGAACAGCAATGAAAGAATGCAACCGAAGCTGCGGATGGTACCAGTACTTCGCCACCGACGTGTTCGCGTCCCCCTGCTCTCTGTATTCATCACTGAGCCCCTACATCCTCAAATAACCACCCCTGTTTTTTTGGTAACTATTATGTATCAATCACTAGTTATACAGCAGTGAGGGATTCGGTTTTCATGAGGATACTATTCACCACAGAATCATACTACCCGATCATCGACGGTGGCGCGATCGCACAACATCGCATCGTCCACGAGCTAATCAACAAAGGACACGACGTCCAGGTGATTGCCCCTAGCTTTTCCTTCAAAAATACAATCGAAGAGGATAACGGGTCGACAATCTACCGACCGCGCGCATTCCTCCTTCCCTTTTACATGAACAATAAATATCATTTCGCCCCGTTCCCGTTCTTGTATGTGAAAAAAACTCTTGAGACATTCAAACCAGATGTGATCAACGTCTGCTCTCCCTACCCTATTAGCATCTGTGCGGTTATCTGGGCAAAAAAGAAACACATCCCCTTGGTCGGTTCGATCCACATCCTACCAGAAAACGTGCTTGCCCCGTTCTTTAACTCAGCTTTGTATCCCCCTATGGTGAAGTACACCTGGTCCTATCTCATTTACTTCTACAACCTTGTTGACTGGGCAACGGTCCCTACTCAGACTGGAGCAACAATGTACCAAGAAAAAGGATTAAAAACACCGGTAACCCCCATCTCAAATGGAGTGAACACCGAGTTGTTCAAACCAAAAAACAAGGGCGAATATCTTCGAAAACGGTTCAATCTGCCTAAAAAACCGCTTGTCCTCTACACCGGTAGAATCAACCAAGAAAAAAACGTTGACGTGCTCGTGAAAGCAATCCCGTCTGTCCTCAAAGAAGTCGATACGCATTTTCTTTTCTGTGGGTCTGGTGGTCTGAAACCAGAGATGATGAAATTAACACAGGATTTAGGGGTAGATGATCATACCACGTTTATCGATTTCCTTGACTGGGCTGATTACCCGAACATCTACCCGCTCGCTGACGTTTTTGTCATGCCTGCTGAGTCAGAACTCCAAAGCATCGTCACTCTCGAAGCAATTGCCTCAGGGGTTCCACCAGTTGTTGTCAACAAAGGAGCGGTCCCTGAACTCGCTAGTTCAGGAAATGGTTTGGTCTTTGAGCCAAAGGACAGCAGCCAGCTTGCATCCAACATCATCACTATCCTCTCTGATAAAAAACTAAGGGATACCATGAAAAAGAAAAGCCTGCAGCTGAGTGAAAAACACTCGATGAGGTACGTTGGCTCTCAGTATGAGCAGGTGTACGAAACAGTCCTTCAACAATATAAAAACAAATGATCCTTATTTTTTCACCATTAGATGCTGTTCAATAAAGGTCCAGTTGACACTGTAGACCTCAGCCCAATGTAATTCTTCTTGGTTCTGATTCACGGTTACGTTCCGATAGACGAGTTCAAACGGCTCTTGTTTGAACTTCAGATACGAATCATTCGTCATATACACACTCTGAAGCACACGAACATTCACAGACATATCCCGCATCACATCATCGAGTAACACATGAGTCACCACACGATGGTTTTCCTCGGTATCAAAATCAGCAACACATCCTACCCAGGTATCACAAGTCCAGGTATCATTCGTACCCTCAAAGGTCGCATTGATCCCTTCAGCCCACATCATCTTTGACAACCGCAGATCTGTGGCAACCATAGTATCATTTTTATCAAGATTCTCCTTGATCCAATCGATAGCGTTGACGGTCTCATTCGGGATGCTTTCATCCATCCACTCCAACGACGTGTACACGGGGTAGACTGCGACTGCGTTTGAAAACACCAGACCACAAACGACAAGTCCGAATAGTACCTGAATTGAAGGATTTGAGAGATGTTTTTTGAAGGACAACGATACCTGGTGTTCTCGGGTTCTAAAGAAATAGAGCACGCCGACAGCTGCAAAAAGACAGGCGGGGACCGTCAGATATTCGACATGACGATCAGGGAATAATGTCGTGTTCACGGTCACCAGTGAATAAATAAAGGATGCGAGGATCGCGCATAACCAGGCTTGGAAAAACCATCGGTTCTTTACCTGGTCAAGATATTCAACGCCCATGCATCCAAACCCTATAAACAGCAACATCGGAATTGAATACGCTATGGAGAGTGGCCTCATCCGCATGCCGCTGACCGGGAAATTCACAAATAAAAACATTATCTCGGCAGATAAAATGAATACAAACCCGGCAGTAAAAAAGATGATTGCGCGTTTCCGTGAATGAGCAGGGTCGAATGTAAGCATTTTTTCGAGTCTGTTCAACCATGTTGATTTATTTTTTTTCATCGCAACAATACCCAGAAGAAGGCCAAATAAGAGGACATAGAACAGTAGAATCACCAGATATGATGAAACAGATAATCCATTGTTCATGAAGGTGCTGAACACTGGTGTGGCGATAAACATCCAGTAGCTAAAGGTAAGTGCTGATGCAAGCGTGACGTATGCGACATCTCGGTACATACTTCGAAGGTCGATATGAAGGCTTTTAATGACAACAATAAAGAAGATGGTAATCAGGAAGAAATAGGTGGTGAGATGATGCGACATAATAAGAAACACCGTGGAGATCAACAGGGGAACCAGGTATTTTTTCTCGTTCATATATTTGAGGAACAGGTACGTGGAGAGCATCATGAAGAAATGCCCCATGGTTAATGGTGCGGCATGGCTGGTTTGGTACACATGGAAGGGGATGACCGCAAGAAACATCGATGATAAGAGTGCAAGGTCTCGTCGTTTCGTCATCTCATAGACAATAAAATAGAATATAAGCACGGTCAGTCCGCCAAAGATCGGGGCAATCTTCGGCATCACCCAGAGGAGATCAACCCCGGTTATCCAATGACCAAACGCGGAGAAAATATAGAGCACCGGGAAGTAGTTATACATCCCACCCCAGCCGTTGTACTCGTTGAAGATTTGCTGATTTTCAACGAACCGTGAGGTCAACCCGTAGTAAATCCC
>JAPKYG010000105.1 GCA_026394435.1 Methanobacteriota archaeon
AGAAAGCCAAACAGTTGGTTGCAGATGTTCTGGGTGTGAAGGTTGTGGAGCTTTCTATTGCTGATTCCACGATTATTGGTTCACTCCTGACGTTTAATTCGCATGGTGCGATTGTTACTGCATATGCTAGCAAGGAGACATTTAAAACTATCGAGAATCAGGGGCTTAAAGTCTTTCCGATAAAAGATGTGATTAATGCTGCTGGGAATGATATTTTAGCAAATGATTATGGAGCTCTTGTTCACCCTGATTTGCAGAATGCTTCTGTGAAAAAAATTGGTGACATACTCGGTGTGTCTGTGCAAAAGGGAACCATCGCGTCATTCGGTACTGTTGGTATGGCCGCGGTTGTGACAAACAAAGGGTGCCTCTGTCATCCGAAGGTGACTGAGCAGGAGAAACAACAACTGGAGACGGTCTTTGATGTCGACGTTATGATCGGAACCGTGAACCATGGATTCCCCATGATTGGCAGTGGTCTTGTGGCAAATACAAAAGGTGCGATTATCGGGAAAATGACGACCGGTATTGAGATGGGGCGCATCGAAGAAGCATTAGGATTTTTAGAATAATATCCATCGATATTCTTTTCTTTTTGTAACTTTTTTTAGGAGAAAATTTTTAAACAACAGAAGGGAATAAAAAATTCCGAAACGTTCTTATATTACATGATATATTCGTTTATTAGGCGGAGAGATGGGATTGCAAGTAAAACAAAAATTTTTTATTTACGGAGTATACACCTCCGCCGCCTCCCCCATATAATCTTTGTCAATCACTATCTTTAAAAACATAGATTTGTTTTAGAGGTCGATTCTATGAAACTATTACTCATCCACAGCGACTTTATCGAATACGAAGTCAAAGAAAAAGCAATTCCTCACCCTGAAGAAGTAAAAACAACAAAGGATCGCTTAGACGAGGCGCTTACCGTCTTCATCGCGGTTGAAAAAGTCGATGAAAAATCACCGACACAAGCAGTCGATGAAGCTGCAAAGGAAATCATCAAGACAGCTGAACAACTCAAAGTCAACAACATCATGCTCTACCCCTATGCACATCTCTCTTCTGATCTTGCGAGTGCAAAAGCCGGAAAAGACATTCTCGTACTACTCGAACAAGAAGTCAAAAAACAAAAATTCACGGTGAAACGATCCCCCTTCGGTTGGTATAAGGCCTTCACTATCTCCTGTAAAGGCCATCCTCTTTCTGAACTCTCACGAGAAATCATCCCTGGGAAAGAAAAGAAAGCAGTGGAAAAGGAACGAGAGATCATCTCTCAATGGTACATTCTTACACCCAACGGAGAACTTATCGATGCCGATAAATTCAATTTCTCTGGTCACGAGGAGCTGAAACTGCTCTATGAATATGAGAGCAGTGGAACACGAAAGATCGTAGGTGAGCCCCCGCACGTGAAAATGATGCAATCACAGGAACTTGTGGACTATGAACCTGCAAGTGACTCCGGGAACTTCCGCTGGTACCCCAAAGGACGAATGATCAAGGGACTTCTGGAGCAACATATCAACAATATGGTACGAGATATTGGCGGAATGCAGGTGGAAACACCAATCATGTATGACCTTGAGCATCCTGCCTTAAGTGAGTATGTCAAGAAATTTCCAGCCCGGCAATACATCGTGAAATCAGACAAAGACTTCTTCCTGCGGTTCGCAGCCTGCTTTGGGCAATATATGATCGCGCATGATATGACGATATCCTACCGAAACCTTCCCTTGCGATTGTATGAGTTGACGCATTATAGCTTCCGTCGTGAGCAAAGCGGTGAAGTCAGTGGTTTGAAACGATTACGAGCCTTTACTATGCCGGATCTTCATACCTTTTGTCAAGATCTTCCTCAAGCCACTGAGGAGTTCAAACGACAATTCAGCACCGCGATGCGATGGATGAACTCCCTGAACCTTGATTCTGAGGTTGCCCTGAGGTTTGTCAAAGAATTCTACGAAAAAAACAAAATCCTAGCGCAGGATCTCGCAAAGTTAACGGGAAAACCGATTCTTATTGAACTCTGGAACGAACGGTACTACTACTTTGTTATGAAATTCGAGTTCAATGTCATCGACTCCATGAAAAAAGCAAGCGCACTCTCTACTGTACAAATCGATGTGGAGAACGGGAAACGATTCAACATTACCTACGCAGACGAAAAAGGTGAAAAACAGCATCCGCTCATTTTACATACGAGTATCTCGGGAAGCATCGACCGAAACGTCTATGCGTTGCTCGAACGAGAAGCAATCAAAATAAACCAAGGAAAAAAACCAATGCTGCCGCTCTGGCTGTCACCCACCCAGGTTCGATTCATACCAGTTGCTGATGAATTTGTCTCAGATTGTGAGAAATTCATCGACGAGTTAAATAAAATCTCACCATTCTATTTCATCAGATCCGATATCGATGATCGGGAAGAAAGCGTCAGCCGGAAAATCCGTGACGCAGAAAAAGAATGGATCCCGTATATCGTGGTCGTTGGTGAGAAAGAACGCAAAGAAAAAACAGTCTTTCCTCGTGTGCGTACAAGCGACCTAGGACAAGGAGAAAAACCATATACGATTTCACAGTTACACAGTCTTGTCCTTGAACGAGTCAAGGACTTTCCACAACAAAAATTGCCGTTGGCGTTGTATTTATCAAAGCGGCCGAAATTCAAAGGGTAATCAAAGAAATTGTACAACCATTTTGGGAGCGGAATGGTTCATGATAGAAAGAAAAATAATTCAAAACCTCGTTGAATCCTATGATTCAAAAAAAATCACCATCGGTGTCTTAGGTGGACATTCAGCACTCGATGTCTGCAGGGGTGCAAAAAAACACGGTTTTCGAACGCTCGCTGTCTGTCAAAAAGGAAGAGATAAAACCTATACCAAATACTACAAAACCCGCGGTGACGGTCGAGGATGCATCGATAAAACCATTGTACTTGACAAGTTCAGTGAAATCACAAAACCACTAGTCCAAGAACAATTAAGAAAGGAGAATACGATTTTTATTCATAACCGGTACTTCTGGGTGTACTTTGATTTCACTGATATCGAGAATAATTTCAAAGTCCCGATTTTCGGAACACGTTCTATGCTCAAACTTGAGGAACGGAACGTCCCAAAAAACCAATACTACTTACTGCAGAAAGCAGGAATCCGATATCCGCAGTTGTTCAAATCACCAAACGATATCGATCGGCTGGCGATCGTGAAAGTCAATGAAGCGATTCGTGGATATGAACGCGCATTTTTCTTTGCATCTAGTTTTGTGGATTACAAAAAGAAATCAGAACAGCTTCTGGCAAAAAAAATGATCACCCGGGAATCATTGAATCAGGCAGTTATCGAGGAATATGTGATCGGGACGCAGATTAATTTTAATTATTTCTACTCAGCACTGGACGATGAACTGGAGATCATGGGTACAGATACCCGTAGGCAAACAAACCTTGATGGTCTGCTTCGTCTACCCGCAGATGAACAATTGGCAGTGCTCAAATACCTAAAACCAAAGATCATTGAAACAGGGCATATCGCAGCGACCACTAAAGAATCCATCATCGAATCGATCTTTGAGCTTGGTGAAAAATTCGTCACAACCACAAAAAAAGAATATCCGCCTGGTATCATCGGTCCATTCGCACTCCAGGGCGCAATGGTCGCTGATAAAGGAAAAGAAGAAATGGTCGTCTTTGATGTCTCGCTGAGAATCCCTGGAAGCCCATTGACGCAGTTTACACCTCATTCTGGTTATTTGTATGGTGAATCGATAAGTTACGGTGAGCGTATCGCGATGGAGCTTAACAAAGCGATTAAAACTAAACGACTCAAAGAGATCGTCACCTAACTAATGACAGTGAATACTACGATCTTCAGTCACAATCATTTCTACTTTTTCATCGTGTTCCTCTGCAGGGATAGATTTTATGATTTGACATTCAAATGCAAGACCGATAGAATGCGCTTGTAAGGTATTTTTCAGCAATCGATCATAGTAGCCCATCCCATGACCAATCCGGTTTCCGCACAGATCGAAAGCGACCCCCGGGATGATAAAGAGTTCCACTGAGGAAACAGGAACTTCACGGATGCAATCTTCACGTGGCTCTAGGATAGAATATGCACAAGGACTTAGATCATCCCAGCTTAACAGTTTTGATAAACAGAGTGTCTTTTTCTGGGTATCGGTTTTTGGAACGATAACGGTTTTTCCACTCATTAAAGATTCCTTTATCATGTCATGGGTATCCACTTCATTGTCGTACGAGACATAAAAAAGAATTTTATGAGCAGTACGATACCACGGTAAAGAAAAAAGACGGCGTTGAATCTGTAAGCTTTTTTTCTTTACTTCTGATTTCGGTAATTCTCTTCGCTTTATTAGAAATTGTTCACGCAGTGATTTTTTCATTTAAATCCTATATTTCCTAAGGATTATATAGAAGTTCACTTCCATTTTTCATTTAGTAAACAATAGGTTTTAATTCCAGTTTTGTATTTGTCTTCTCAGATGGATACCACCATTATTCTTTGGTGAGGGGGAGACGTTTAACCAAATGAATCAATCACAAAAAAAATATTTTACTCGGTACAATGAACCCATCGCGTTTATCCTCGGGATTTATCCTACTTCTAACCTTGGTGCTGTACGAAACCTTGGAAGACACGGTGTGCCTACAGTAGTTCTTGATATAAAAAAGAGTCAAGCCGCATTTTTCTCAAAATATGCAAAAGGTTTTTTATGTCCCCATCCAAAATACGATGAGGAAGCATACATTGATTTCCTCCTGCACATTGGTGCTCAGCTTCCTGAGAAAGGTGTTCTTATCCCTACAGGTGATACGGAGACTCTCGCCCTGTTACGACACCAGAGTCACTTAGAATCGTATTATCATTTCACCATGGCTTCATATGAGAAAGTAAATTTATTTATTAACAAGCAACTGTTTTATCAATACCTGGAAAAACAGGATATCCCTCATCCAAAGACGTTTTTTCCCCATGATGAAAACGACGTGAAAGCAGCAAGCGCGGAACTATCCTATCCTTGTATTGTAAAACCGATATATCCAACCTATTTTCGATTTGATTTTCACACGAAGCTGTTTATCGCATCTTCTCCACAGCAGCTTCTCTCGTTGTATAGAAAAGCCCGTGAGAAAAACCATGAGATGATGCTTCAAGAGATCATCCCTGGTGAGGCTGACACGATGTTTGGGTACAACGCCTATTATGATCATCGTGGTACTCCTCATGGGATGTTCATGTATCAACGGATTCGAGAATGGCCACTTGGGTTTGGAAACGGGTGTTATATCCAACATGTACAAGAACCGATCCTTGAGCAGATAACAACGTCATTGATGCGGAAGATAGACTATTATGGGATTGTTGATGCAGAGTTTAAACGTGATCCCCGTGATGGACTCTTTAAATTCATTGAGGTGAATCCTCGTGTATGGATGCAGAACAGCTTTCCATCCCGGTATGGATATAACCTTCCATACATGGCGTATCTAGATGCGATTGGAAAACCACTTCCAGAAAACCCAATGTCTGTGCAGCATCAAACCGTCAAATGGGTGTATTTCTTAGAAGATGTACAATCTGTGCGAGCACAGATACGGAATCGATCGATACAGTTACGCACGATATTGCCTGCATATAGTCTTAGAAACGAACATGCTGTGTTTGCATGGGATGATCCGCTTCCTTTTTTTATCCTTGGTTGTGGATCGATTTCAAAACTTTTTTCAACTTTACTACGTCCAACTGAGTTCCGCTGATTCTTTCAGAAGAAACTTGATAATTGTTGATGATTTCGTGATTGTTTAATACATTTTTAATCTAAAAAATATAAAAACATTTTTAAATAAATACGTGATTCTTTTTCACGAACATATAATTGTTGGGGGCTTACGTATCGACGAGGAAAATTTAACATTTGAAGACGGCGTATTATTTTGCATACATCTCTATCAATGCGCAATTCATAAGACACTGAACGGTGTCCCAGAGGAATGGATGATTTTTTACAAGACACACACACTCTTAAATGAACTCGGGTACCATTTTGACAACAAGGATCTTGAGAAAGTCAAATTCAAGCTGAATCTTGATGACGTCTTCATGAAAATCTAATGCTCTTTCATTGGATTGGTAAACCATGGGTTAACTCCTTGGTAAACCACTTTTCCAAGGAGACGGTACACCACAGGTTAACCACGGTAAACCGCAAATGAAAAAGAATTTTAAGACTGTAAATGAGAAGTAACATTGCATTCTTTGTTTTTTTATATTTCTAGCGTATTCGATATTGTGCTTTTGATGTGATCGTAATAAACCCAAACCCGAACAGAATTTCGAATCTGATCGGTATTTAATCATTAGAGGAGAACCCCTGGTATGTACCATTTGTTGTTTGAATGATTAAAAAATATATTCCATCTCTTACGATGTATTCCCATTCGACGTTCCAAGATATTTCATTCTTCCTGCTATTAACGACAATTGTTGATGCTAAGGTACTCCCAACATAGTAGTAGGTATTTTAGTCCTAAGTGGACTAGGGGCAGCTGCGTTCGCCACGAACGTCTCTAAAAAACCAACAATGATCGTAAAAAATGAATCAACATCGGTTCTCTTTTCGTCACAGCCAATACTACTTGAAAAAGACGGATTTGTTGAAATTGAAATGA
>JAPKYG010000021.1 GCA_026394435.1 Methanobacteriota archaeon
TATATTCCCGCTTGAAGCAAACCCTAGACCACCAACCAACTGTGCTGCGAGATCAGAGATAATATCGCCAAACATGTTTGATGAAACTAAGACGTCGTAGTCCTGTGGGTTTTTCACCAGCCACATACACATTGCGTCCACGTTGGTTTCTTGATATTTTATGTCCGGGTATTCTTGTGCGATTTTCCGTGCTTCCTCAATCATCATACCGCTGGTTTCTCGGATGACGTTGGGTTTTTCAATGAGGGTGACGGATTTTCGTTTGTGCTCTTTTGCATACTCAAATGCCTGTCGTACAATGCTTTGGCAGGCTTTCTTTGTAAAAATCCTACAGGACACCGCGATTTCATCTAAGGGAATCTGCGCAAATCGTTTCATTTTCTTATGGGTCATGAGTGCATCAAAGACTTGCTTTGGCAATGGTCGAAACTCCACGCCAGAATATAAATCCTCGGTGTTTTCTCGGAATACAACTAGATCAATATCGTCTCGATAGTTCAACGGGTTCCCCGGGTATGCTTTGCAGGGTCTGATGTTGGTATGAAGGTTAAATTCTTGACGCAGCCGCACGATCGCACTTGTATATACAAGGCCTTTGTTACGTAACTCAGACGAAAGCTCTTTTTGTGCATCTTCATTAGGTTTTGAGGTGATAGCGCCAAAAAGACAGCAGTCGGTTTCTTTCAATAATGACAAGGTTCGGTCAGGCAGCGCGTTTCCTTCTTTTTTCCAGAACTCCCACCCGATATCCCCCATGGTGTATTCGGCATTAAGGTCGATCGTATCAAGAACAATTTTTGCTGCGTCCATGACGTCTTTTCCAACGCCATCTCCAGGAAGTACGGCAATATGATATTTTGACATAAAGGACTGTAATCCTACCATATTTTTAAAGCTTTTTTACCCAAAGAAATCTCGATAACCATACGAATAAGGGTTATTTCCGTAGTTCACCAAGGGTCGTGACCCGCTCGGCAAACGCGTTATGCTTATGGATTGATTCTTCACTTTCACTACGTGCAATCACTAGAACCTCATCAGGGAGGTCCTTGTATCGTTTTAACACCGCACTGAGTATATCACGGACCACGTCTTCTACGAACTTTGGTTTCGCATGCGCCCGAAGCACGAGCTCGCCTTCGTCTTTTCGTTTTAAAATACTGTAGGTCGGGCTGCTGAATGATTTCTCAACGATATCTATCAGATCATCAGCATCAACAACCTCTGTGCCTCGCGGTACCTCAATTATCAACGTTCCAATATTTCGTTGATTGTGTGTTGGAGCTGAGCAGTTTTTATCTCGAGAATCAAGCTTTCGGACAACTTCCATAGCGCAAGGGCATGCGGTCATCCCAATGGCCTTGACGCCAATGAGTTTTTTAAGCTCCCCATTGCTTTTTGCTCGTGCCTCTGCCACCAATTTATATGGCTCTGACCCTTTTTGACCAGAGGGATACATGACATCTAAAAAATAATCCGCTTCTGCTTTGACCTCGGAAAATGTTGCGTACTCGTGTTTTTTAAGAAGCAGTTCCGCCGTTTCCGCACAGAATGATTCTAAATCAGATACGGGTGCTTTAAGAGTCTGATCGATAATTTCAGATACCAATTCAAGGTTTCGAGACATATGACTGCCTTTCTGAGACGCAGGCAAGTCCACAAACAGATCCATTGTCACCGTAAGCGGAAGCACGGATTTTTTATTTGGTCGTTTAATGTGAACAAGTTTTTTCACACCAGTTACACCTACTCGTGTGAGCTTGAAATGGGAGGGTGCAAGTCTTGATTGTACATCAGGTAAATCAATGGATTTAATCGGGGGTCACCGACAGCGAAATAGCATTATATCTCAAAAACGTTCGCTTTATACTCAGATTTGTGCAAAAAAAGGATGTGAGTCATTTCTTCTTATTTCTCAGGATTTTTCATAATGCTCAAATAGTACCTTTTCATTACTTACTATGAAGGGAATAGAGGGGTATCTGCATACGAAAGTTAGAATAAATCAGAGAGGGGCAATTGGAATCGGTGCTATGATTGTTTTCATTGCCATGGTACTTATTGCTGGAATCGCTGCATACGTGATATTGTCAACAGGTTCACAACTGGAGATAAAATCGGGTGCAACCGGAACACAAACCATTAAAGAAGTCTCGACGGGACTTAAAATTTCTACGATTGAGGGGCATAATACCTCAGGCTTGATCGATAAAATTGTTATTATTATCACTCCTCGAGCTGGTTCCCCAGATATTGATTTGTATGGTACTCTGATAGAACTTTCCAATACCCAACAAAAATATGTCTTGACGTATTCATCAGCCTATTGGGTGAACGGGAAATCAGGGTTGGAAGATCTTTTTGATGCTGATGCGTTTTCTTCAGTCGCCTCAGAGTTCGGGATTATTGTTTTGAAAGATGACGACAGTTCATGTAATCAAAATACGCCGGTGATCAATCGAGGAGATAGCGTGATGTTAGCGTTGAATACGACAGCTATTTTTAATGGAATTCCTGGAAATGTGAATATCCAAGGAAATATCATACCTGAAGAAGGTGCATGGGGCATCATTCAGTTTAGAACACCATCTTCATTTGCTAATCCTGTCCTGATTTTACAAGAAGATTAAGTCGCTATAGAACTGGTGTCGTTGTGTTGTGTGTAACATCTCTTTTTCTTCGTATTTAAGGGAATTTAAGGAAAAAAGTAAAATAGCCCTCCTTGATATTCAGGGCCGTAGAACCTGTGCCGCTGTGGCTTAGAGGTATAGCGATTCCTTGGTAAGGAATAGGTCGAGGGTTCAATTCCCTCCAGCGGCTTCATGTTCATTTAACATGGTTATTTAATTGGAGAAAAACCACAAAATCTGGGTTTTTTATACGATTTTTAAAGATGAAATATAGTAATATTTAAATATTCAAATTTACTTATATACTGATGATGAACGAGGTAGATGTTTTCAAAGCATTAGCCGATCCGACACGACTGAAAATTCTCGAATGTATTAAAGATGGTGAAAAGTGCATTTGCGAGGTGATCCCTTATACAGGGAAATCTCAACCAAATGTTTCTCAACATTTAAAAGTGCTGAAAATCGCCGGTCTCGTCGATGAACGAAGAGAAGGAACAAGAATTCTGCTTAAGGCATCCAATAAGAAGATCTTCGATGTCATTGATTCAGTAAAAAAATTGAAGATGATAACCGTATAAAAAAAGTTCTCTTTATGGAGGGAAAATCTGCGTGAGCGGTAAGGACAGCAAACTCGGTTGGATTGAGAAACTCCTTGCGGTTTGGGTCATTATCTGTATCGCCATCGGCCTTTTACTCGGTAAATATTTTCCGGATTTCAGCCAGAACCTAGGGATAGGCATCCCCATCGGACTATTCCTGATGATCTACCCGGCGATGACGAAGATCGAGCTAGGAGAACTCAAGGCGGCGCTGAAGAGCAAGAAGCAGATTGGTATCATCGTATTCTTCAACTACGCAGTCAATCCATTCCTGCTGTACCTTCTTGGTCTGCTATTTTTCAAGATGATTCTCCCCTATTTCGGATTGATAGACCCCGCGACAGCAAATTATCTCTGGACTGGGTTGATACTGCTGGGCGTCGCACCGTGCATAGCGATGGTGCTGGTCTGGACCGACCTTGCGAAGGGGAACGGTCCGCTTGGAATAGTGCTCATGGCCTGGAATTCCATCATCCAGGTGATAACAACCCCGTTCTATATCGCGCTTCTTGTCGGCACGTACGTGGCCATCGACATCATGCTGATTGGCCAGAGCGTCCTATTGTACCTGGGGCTGCCGCTCCTTCTCGGCGTCATCACCAGAAGGCTTGTGATCAAGCGCAGGTCGGAGAGATGGCTCAACGAAAAACTCATCCCGTATTTCAATTCGATGCAGCTTCTCGCCTTGTTCTTCACGATGGTCGTCATGTTTTCTTTGAAGGGTGGGGTCATCCTCGATAACCCGAATCTTATCTGGCAGATGGCCATCCCGGTTGTAATATTCTTCTTCCTACTATACAACCTCGTTTATCATACTTGCAGACGATTAGGCTATAATTATAGCGACTCGTCCACGATGGGATTTCACTGCACAGGGAGAAACTTTGAGTTGGCGATAGCAATAGCGTTAACGGCTTTTGCTTCTATGCCGATGGTGGCTGTATCTACGGTCGTCGGGCCTCTCATCGAAATTCCGGTCATGCTTACTATAGTATGGATAGCACTGAGAACAAGAAAAAAACTGCTAATTACTAAAGGAGCGTAAGATGGATATATTTTATCCGATCCAAGTATTTGCAGACTGGCTTACGTATTCAGTATTTTCCATACCAAAGGGCTCGTTACTAGCAAACGCAGTGAATTTTTTCATCCTTGATGTAATCAAGATATTCATACTTCTTTCAATCATAATATTTATCGTTTCGTTCATAAGAACCTATCTTCCACCTGAGAAGGTACGAAAGATTCTGTCTCGCCAGAATGAATATGTTGGGAACGTTTTAGCTTCATTTCTTGGTGTCATTACTCCTTTTTGTTCATGCAGCGCAGTCCCACTTTTCCTGGGATTTGTCGAAGTTGGAGTACCGTTGGGTGTCACATTTTCCTTCCTTGTAGCATCTCCGATGATAAATGAGGTTGCATTGGTTTTGTTGTTCGGGATGTTCGGCTGGCAGATTGCCCTTATCTACATGATAAGTGGAATAATTATAGCAATATTTGCCGGTATCCTCATAGGGAAATTAAAAGTAGAAAATCTGGTCGAAGAATTTGTCTATAAAAATAAGGCAACGGCAGAACTGGAAATAAAAGAGATGGAATTTAAAGAACGGATTGACTACTCAAAAACATATGTCCTCGATATCTTAAAAAAAGTATGGATTTACGTCATTATCGGCAT
>JAPKYG010000199.1 GCA_026394435.1 Methanobacteriota archaeon
ATGAAAGCCGTCTGTACACTGACGATTGAGTTTGAGAACGCGGAAAAAGCAAAAAAAGTACTCCGGTCCATTCAGACCGATGACCATGGTTTTGTGAAATCAAAGCAGAGCGGAAAAACACTTGAGGCTGTTGTTGAAAGCACCTCCGTACCCTCATTGCTTCATACGTTGGATGATTATCTTGCGTGTGTCTCCGTTGCAGATGATATAGTGAATAAGTGAATAATAGGTATCCACAAGTTTTATTTATATTTCCGTAGAATCTGGTTTTTCCTCCGACATTCCAGGGTTTTCTCTTAGAAACAGAAATAACTAGAGGAAGTAAGCATCCTTTTTCATATTTGGATTTTTTATACCATTTCTACGGATGGAAATAAGCGTTTCCAAAAGTACAACATTTGAGACATATCCCTGATATTTTTTATTAAATTCTGAAACGAATTTTTTTGCAGAAACAATATCATCCGTCCAAAACGAGATTATACCATCGTATAACCCATGGACGTATTCAGCATTTTCAATCTTAAATTCAATATCAGAAACAAGGTGTTCAAGTCTTCCCGTCACCATAAATTCAACAGCACTTTTATCAAAAGGGATCGATGTTCTTTTTATAAGCATCATATAATGCTTCAAATTATAGACCCTTTCATCGGAGATTGCAGAATACCCCCAAATTGTTTTCTCCTCTTCCAGTTTCTTGATAATCCGAGAGACCTTTTGTGGAGACAACTTGCATTTTTTTGCGATATCTTCAATATTATACCTCGCATTTGTCTGTAAAACCATTAATACTTTTTTTTCATCTTTAAACAATGTCTCTTTTCCGCTCTTTGACATGCCACTCGCTCCTTTCCAGCGATACTCATTATAACAAAACGCGTATTGCTAATAAAAGACTATCTATCTGGAAATACGATTTAAACCGTACTTCTCTTCTGATGTTGATTTATTGACTCGTCTATAGGGTTCTCAGGGTATGTTTTTATCTGAGATGGTTGTTATAAAATTGGTAAAATTAAGAGGAATTACACCTCAGACCTTTTTCTATCCATCTATGTTTATAGCATCTGATTTTTTTTAATTCAAACCAGAGTTGTTGTACTCACCATACTCATAAGAATTAAGTATCCATGGAGGGATAACCTTCTGATGATGCGATTTGAGTTACAAGCCAGATTTACGCTCAGCGGCGATGTCTCAGGACTGACCAAAGAATTTGAGAAGTTTATCGCAACGACGAATGAGTCGATTCTGAAGAAAGGCCCGGAGAAACTTGCAGTCATTGAGCATTTTACGATCGATAAATGGACACTTTCTCTGTCCATTACTTCAGAGGGGACTCTTCGCCCACATAACGCGCTTCTGCAGATTAAAAATGCGCTCAGTAAAGATCTGGGTAAGACCCATCATGTTGGTGTTCGAGGTATCACCATTGAAAAATATACCATCAGTTTTGATCTTATGCGAGAAGCTCTCAAAGACGTCAGTATCCCGTTTGCTGAGGTGAAGATAAAAGGAAAACACGCAACGATACTGCTCTCAGATGTGTCTGAGGAGTTTCTGCGGAGGAACTACATTGATCGGATGATAAATCGTGTGAAGGAAAAAGTTGAGAACCAGTACTACGAGGGAAAAGCAGAGTTCTGGAAGCTTATTTGGAAATCCGAGGAAAAAAAACCAGCGTGGACGAAGGATCCAACGGAAGAAATGGAGAAGCTCGATTGGCTGAAGCAGGGTCCGACGAAGGGGAAATGGTTCTATCGTCCTCAGGCAACTGCGATCCTGAAAACCATGGAGCGTATCGCGATAAAAGAGGTGTTACAGCCACTCGGGTTCCAGGAAATCATCGAGTCCCATATCAAGCCGTTTGATATCTGGTTGAAAACCGGTCATATGGAGGGCATGCCCTATGAGTTCTACTATGTCGTCGAACCGAAGACCAGGGATGCAAAGGACTGGGAGCGGTTCATTGATCTGACGAAGATAACCAAAGAGGTCCCTGTCGAGGAGCTGCAGAAGAACCTCAGCGCGCCAGCCGCGGGTATTTGTTACGCCCAGTGTCCCATGATTTACTGGTCGTTTAAGGGGAAAACCATCGCAGAGAAATCCCTGCCTGTGCTGGTGTTTGATAAGACCGCTATCTCCGCGCGGTATGAATCTGGGGGGCGGCATGGGATTGAACGAGTGGATGAATTTCACCGCATTGAACCAGTCTATATCGGAACCAAGGAACAACTCCTCGCGTTAAGAGAGAAAATGCTTGAGCGGTACAAACATGTGTTTAACGATATTTTCGATTTGGAATGGCGGATGGCATGGGTCACCCCCTGGTACATGCAGCAGGCAGGGAAAATCGGTGATGAGAGCACACTGGATACTGGGACCATTGACTTTGAAGCATACATGCCGTACCGCGGAGACCGGAAGGATTCGGAGTGGCTGGAGTTCCAAAACCTCAGCATTCTTGGTGATAAGTACATCTCTGCGTTTAATATCAAGGCGCAGAAGAGTGAGTTGTGGAGTGGATGTTCAGGGATTGGTCTTGAGCGGTGGACAACTGCATTTCTTGCACAAAAAGGACTGGATCCAAAGCACTGGCCGGAGGGATTCAAAAAATATCTTGAGAAACTTCCGGAAGAAATTGAATTCCTGTAAACCTGAGAAAACCCAATGGAAAAAACCTTTTAAGGATGCATTCCTTGCTGGCCCAGTATGGCAAAGAGACGAAAAGAAGGAACCGAGGAAGAAGAACAATTCGATTTTCAGATACCGAAGTTCGACGAAGAAGCATTCATTAAAAGAGAACGACGGAACATTAAAACCCTTTTTATCGCATTTCTCTTTGGTCTGCTCATCTCAGTGATTTGTTTTGGTTTCTGGGCGTTGATGGGTGACAACTTTCTCCGCTGGGAATTAGTACTCCTTGTTGGTGTCGTGAACGCGATTTGGATAAAATATCTCTTCTTAAAACTAAATATCGATCTTACCGATTTTGGACGAAAAGGCTGGTTAACCGCGTTTGCCAGCTATTTTTTCACCTGGCTCCTTGTTCTCATCGTGTTGGTCAACCCTCCGTTCTATGATGGGGAAGCACCACATGCCGAAGTCGTTGCGTTACCAGGGATGCAAGAACCAGGAGGAACAATCCTGATCGCAGCCTACATCGTGGACAACGTAGGAATCAACAAAGCAGGAATCAACTTCACTATCACAGATCCAAATGGAACCACACTTACTCCAGAGTTCACCTTTGAAAACAATATCTTCCGATACACGTATGAGAATCCGAGTAATTTACTCGGCACCTCTAATTACACGTTTATCATCTCTGATGTAAGCAACAGAAAAACAATCATCACCGGCTCATTTACCTACGCTACCGATGTGCTTGAAATCATCTCGTCCCGTTTCACCGGGATAATGAGCGGGGATGCGATCACCATAAAGGCAGACGACCGGATAAGTAAATATAATTTCAGAGTGTACTACAAGATTGACAATGGGTCAGACATCAACGTTGATCAAAAGGAGACCGGCGATAGAGAAAAATACGAGACCTCTGCGGAGTTCAAAGGATGGATCGCAAATTCCACCGTGACCGTGCAGGTGTACGCCGAAGCACGTCATTACTTCCTCAACATCACTGAAAAATTTTCCAATACCGTCAGTGATAAAAAGGAGTGATATCCATTTTCGACAACACACGACCAAAACATCGGAACCG
Organism: Methanobacteriota archaeon; assembly: GCA_026394435.1. Classification (GTDB taxonomy): domain Archaea; phylum Thermoplasmatota; class E2; order DHVEG-1; family DHVEG-1; genus SM1-50. Next base: position 3,728 of record JAPKYG010000199.1, read on the forward strand.
AAGAGCCACTTGTGGAATATAATTATACGCTTGCGTTACTACGAAAATCACAGCTGCCAAACACGTTGAACTACCAGTTGCCATATCCGATAAGTAGGGGGCGACACCAGGCTTTGAGGTGGTCGTGGTAATCCTTGCTATCGTTGTTGTCTTCCTCTTTAAACGTAAAAAAAATGACAAAAAGACATGAACGAGATAGCCACCTTCTGTCAATCATTTAAAAAGGATTTTACGCCCCGTGAACAAGACCCTGAACGGCCAGTTCGTTGTTGGTCAGAAAAAGATGTTCTGGATGGCAAGGTTGTCGATGCATACGTCATTATTTTGAGGACACGTGGATGCTCCTGGGCGCTGACATCCGGGTGTACGATGTGCGGGTATTTCAACGACAGCATGTTTTCACCTATTTCTGAGAAGGATTTTCAGTCTCAGTTTGAGAAAGCTATGAAGAGTTACAAGGGTGAAAAGATGGTGAAACTTTTCACTTCAGGCAGTTTCCTTGATCCTCATGAAATACCGGTTACCATGCAACATGAAATCCTCAGCATATTGACCGAGCGTGCAGAAAAAATCTCGGTGGAATCACGCCCAGAGTACGTAACAGATAAGAGGTTAGCAGATATTCAAAAGGTTGTATCGTCTAAATTGTTTGAGATAGGGATTGGTTTAGAAACGTCAAATGATCTGGTGCGGGAAAAAGCAATAAACAAAGGATTCACTTTTCATGATTATAAGAAAGCAGCAACACTCTTGAAAAAACATCAGATGAATGTGAAAACCTACGTGCTTATGAAACCACCGTTTTTAACAGAGAAAGAATCACTGGACGATTGCATCCGGACAACCAAGGACATTGCTCCATACACTGATTTAGTCTCATTGAACCCGACGAACGTGCAGCGTCATACGGTTGTTGAATACCTCTGGAAACGAAACCAGTACAGACCGCCGTGGCTCTGGAGCATCGTTGAGTTTTTAAAACAGAGTAAGAGCATCACCGATGCGTTCGTGAAATGTGATCCGGTTGGTGGTGGAAGCATGCGAGGGGCACATAACTGTGGCATCTGTGA
>JAPKYG010000109.1 GCA_026394435.1 Methanobacteriota archaeon
CTGACATAACAAAAGAGAGAGGAACATCCTCCTCTCTTTGCAAGAAGACGAAGGATGGTTGAACAATATATCGATTTCAGAAAAAGGTGGTGAAAAGATGATACCCGTCTAATGAAAATGTGGCTTCATTAGACAGACCCATTATAGGGGGAGAAGAGCAAACATCTAAATATCGTAGGTAGATACGTAGTTCCGAGGGTGTTACCGATATGAAGGAAACAGATTCTCTTATTAAGAAAGCGTTAAAATTCAAAGAAAGTGGATTTACAGATTATGAGATCGCAGAAGAACTCAACGTGTCAAAAGAAACAGCAGCATGGCTTCTAACCCGAGGAAAAGAAAAGAAACCAACAGGTGAACTGAAGGTTGGTTGGCGTTCCATTGGCGTGTCTCCTTCTCGTATCGGATCGATTTCCTATGCATTATCAGATATTATTCTTGAAGAAATGGAGAAAAAAGAGATCGATGTTGAAGTGATTGTTGGAATTGCGATCAACGGGATTCCCTACGCGATGTACATTGCTGAGGAACTTGGTCTTGATCTTGCCGTATTCCGACCGCACTATGAAAAAACCGGTGCGTTCTGCTCGAACTATGCAACCATTGCTGATAAAAACGTGGTTCTTGTTGATGACGTTATTGGAACCGGTGAAACATTGAAAAGTGCAATAAAAGCAGTAAAGGCAGAGAAAGGAACCCCTGTCTTATGCGTCTGTCTTCTCAATAAACGTTCGATGAACGATGTCGGTGGTGTGCCACTTCGCTCGTTGATCAGAGCACGGCCATTGTAACGCGATACTCGTTGGAGATTTACTGATGCATTGGGCAGATGTTTTAGCAGATGAGCTACTTGAAAAACAGACAAAGCACGTGCTGGCGACAGGCATTACTCCATCTGGCCCGATTCACATTGGGAACATGCGGGAGATCCTCACCACCGATGCAGTGTACCGTTGTCTTGTCGAGAAAGGCGGTGACGCGGAGTTCATCTACGTATGTGATGATTACGATCCATTACGCAAAGTGTACCCTCACCTCCCCTCGTCGTATGAACAGTATGTAGGAAAAGCTCTTTCTGAGATACCCTGTCCTTGCGGCAAACATAAAAGCTATGCGGATCACTATTTAGTCTCGTTTTTAGGTTCGTTACATGAGATTGGGGTTAACCCACGAGTGTATCGCGCAAGTGAGATGTATACCAAGGGGGAGTATAACGAGTCGATTCAAATCGCGTTAGAAAACACCAGTAAAATCAGAGATATTCTTGAGACCCTCTCCGGTAGAAAGATGCCGAAGGACTGGTTGCCCTATAACGTGAAATGTGAAACATGTGGTCGTCTTTCGACGACCCATCCAAGTCTGTACGAATATCCAATGGTTGAGTACACGTGTGATTGCGGTCATGCGGGTGAGGTTGATATCCGGAAGGGTGGGCAGGGGAAGCTTCCCTGGCGGGTGGACTGGCCAGCGCGCTGGAGAATGCTTGGGGTCACCTTTGAACCCTGCGGGAAAGACCATGCGACTGTTGGGGGTACGCGAGAGACTGGTGCGAAAATCTCCGAGGAAGTGTATCATTATCCACACCCAGGATTACTCGTTTATGAGTTTATCATGTTAAAAGGACAAGGTGCGATGCATAGTTCCAAAGGCACTGCGGTGAGCGGTGAGGAAATGCTGCAGATGACGCCCCCTGAGGTACTCCGGTTTTTGATCATGCGAAATCAACCCAATAGACATATTGTTTTTGACTCGGGATTAGGTTTACTTACCTTGGTCGATGAGTACGACAAAGAAGAAGAAGTCTATTTCGGCAAAGAAGCAGAAATCAAAGGAATGAAAGAGTTCAAAAAAACCTATGAGTTATCGCAGCCGTATCATATTCCAAAGACCATGCCGCTTCACCTGCCGTATCGGCATCTCGTTACCCTAGTCCAGATTGGGAAAACCTGGGATTTAGTCAAAGAGATTTTGATACGGACAAAGCAGATTTCGAAGAAATTAAAAAAAGAAGACGAGGAACATTTACGACAACGGACAGAACATGTCCGATACTGGCTTGACAAGTTCGCACCAAATGAAGTCAAGTTTGAGGTCAAAGAAGAACTTCCGAAGATGACGCTGACAAAAGAACAACAAACGGTTCTGTCGATTTTTAAAGAAAAAATCCCTAATCTTTCCTGGGAGCCTGAGGCGATCCACAATGCTATCTATGAGATATCAGAAGAAACAAAGATCCCTATTAAAACCGCGTTTAGTGCAATTTATCAGGTGATTCTCGGGCAGGAGAAAGGGCCCCGTGCGGGTTTCTTTTTATCGAACCTCGAGAAACAGTTTGTCCTACAGCGCGTGACAGAAGCTGTTAAATAAGGTTGCGTCTCTTCGCGTTTTTAGCATGAACATCTATATTGAGACCTACGGGTGTACTGCAAACAAGAGCGATGAACGGTTACTCATGGGTCTGTTGAAACATGATCATCATGAGATCGTTGGCAACATCAAAGACGCTGACGTGCTCGTGCTTCTTACCTGTACCGTCATTGGAACAACAGAGCAGCGCATGCTGTCACGATTAAAAGTTTTTCAAAAGACACACAAAAAGATTGTTGTGACCGGGTGCATGCCAACGGTACAAGCAGATTTAATAAAATCCATTGCTCCAAATGCGTTCTTACTCCCTCCTCAATATATACAGTACATAAGTAATATTATTCAAGGCAACAAACCATCCTTCCTTGAAACTAAAAAAACGATGCTTCCGAAATATTTCGATACGGTGATTGCTCCGATTGCGATCGCAGAAGGATGTCTGCTTTCCTGCTCGTATTGTATCACTCATTTTGCGCGAGGGAAATTACGAAGCTTCCCGATTCAGGAGATTGCTGCTGATGTCTGCTCCGCAATCAAACAAGGATGCAAAGAAATTCAACTGACCGCACAAGATACAGCCTCATATGGTCTTGATACCCGGACGAATCTTGGGATGCTACTCACGCAGGTTTGTACTCTCGATGGAGCGTTTCGTGTTCGAGTCGGCATGATGAACCTTACAACAGTCCAGAAAAACCTTGATTCGATTCTTACCGCATACCAGCATTACAAAATCTATAAATTCCTTCATTTGCCGGTACAATCAGGCGATGATGATATCCTGGAAAAAATGAATCGAGGATATACCGCAAAGGATTTTACCAGCCTTGTTGAACGATTCCGAAAAACAATCCCCACTCTCACACTCTCCACTGATGTGATTATTGGATTTCCCACGGAAACCGAGGAACAGTTCAACCGAACAATAGAGCTGTTAAAACAAATAAAACCAGATATCATCAACATCACCAGGTTTTCCGCTCGCCCGCTCACCACAGCGAAAA
>JAPKYG010000195.1 GCA_026394435.1 Methanobacteriota archaeon
ATGGTATAATAATTCATTGCTGACGGGATTAGTGATACGCTGAAAAGGCTATTATGACAACCGCCGACAACTGTGATTGGGAACTTTCCATTGTTTGATAGTTCTTTCATTGGCCAGACAGGTTTAGAGCTAAAGGGTGGATATGATCGAAGATTTGAAACCCAAAGACCTTGGACGGTTGCATGTTGACGGTTTCCAGGGATTCCTGGTTTTTGATCTTGCCACACTCCTGGGCTGCCATGTCCTGAGAAGTATGCAAATCCGTATCCTTCGCTATATGAACTTATCACATCATCTGGCCCAGTGAATTTCCCATTTGAGGTCCAGAGGATTTCTGTGTCAAACTCCTCAGGCATATAATATAAAGCTCCACCTCGACCATTTACTGCTTTTTCACCTGTTACCCATTCTCCTTCATAGTACATGGGTGTGTTATTTCTCCAGCCTGAAAACACAACGTCTCCTTGATTGTTTTGCACCCAGACATGAATATTTGTCAGATTTCCATAGGGTTTGGGATCATAAGATTTACCACGAATGGTTAGTACACCATCAACGTAGGAAACATTCCCCCACCAGAAAAGGTCATTACAGTAAGCTTGACCTTCACTTGGTTGATAGGTCACATCAGTATTTCCTAGAATGTTTCCCTCTGAAACAGAGACAATTTCTGCAATAGGTGGCGCAGGATATCCATTTTGTAGTATTGGATTTAGATGATCATCATGATTAAAGGTCACTTGAGATGCAACAGTGTCATCTAAGGTGATGTGAATGGTGTCAACCGGTCCTTGGTCTCCTTCAGGGTTGAAACTTTGGGCGTTGATGGTATAGGCACCAGCTGCCAGTCCTTTTGTATCCCATTGGATATTCAAATCAAGTTGGTCAATGAATCCATCTCCTGCAATAACTATCATTTTCTTAAACCAATCAGATCCATAAGAAGTTGTCTCATAGGTGATGATTTTATTTACTACTTCTTGCACTTCTTTCACATCTGAAAATGCTAATCGTCCCACTGCCACATCTGGTATAAGATCGCTGATATCATCAGGCCATTCGGCTAGAATTCCATCTCCATCAGAATCCCAGTTTTCAAATGCTCCACCTTCTTTATAGATATCTGCATAGTAGAGATCTGTTGGGTAACCTGCATCACCATTTTCATCGATATTTGAGTATCGAACAGGAATATGCCACCCAGACGCGCCAATGTTTGTAGTATCTCTTGGTTTCGCATAAATAGTCGATTTGAGTCCACCGGCGAGAAGGACATATTTGATGTTCCATTGTTCAAGAGCATCTTTAATGAAATATTTGACTTGTTCTGCTTTATCAAAACCATTATACTCAGTATAAATGTCCTCTATCGTTTTCAGGGTAGTTTCAATACCATACTTGTTTTTATGGTCAATAAGAGGTTGCAGTGCATCTGAAAAAGAAGATGGTGCTATGATAACCATATCATAGGTTGTTGTTTGGGGAAACGGTGTTAATTTAGGTGTAGTATATGTAATGGTCATGTCTGCGTTTTCTGTGATAGTGATAATATTTTGTGCAGGAATATATTGGATGGGATACCAGTGAACTGTCACATAGGTTATGTGTTCAAAATGTTCGTTGATTCCCACACCGACATTATATCGATAGCATTCGGATGGATATGGTTCGTTACTATGGTATATTTGTTCATCTTTGCTGAGAGGTGCATTATAATTCACAATAGGAGATAATGGTATTGGTGCAGGAGAAGGTTGTATCTGTTTGTTTATCGTTTGTTGGGTTGTTTCTGATGATGTCATTTGAACCTCTATGTTTGTTGCACCAAAAGGAAGTTCAAATGTCTGGGTGAATTTTGGAAGAATTGGTTTTCCAGGATTCAATAAAAATTGATTATTGTGAGAAAATGAAACACGAATGTATTGTTCTTCTTTTTCTGTAATGGTTAGGTCAGTTATTGAAAGTTTTAGTGTTTTATGTAAAATTTTATATTCATCATTATCTGTTGGTTGGATTGCTGCGGCCCCTAGTCCCCCAAGGACAAAACATAAAACAATAATAATTGACGTCAATTTATTCATAATAACCTCCGTTTATATTTAAATTAAATTGCTATTGTTATATTTAAATTAATCGGTCATAATGACATTGTGAGAGAATTCTGAAATCAATCTTTTCTAATGGTGATCTAGGTTCGTTTGTCGATGTATGTTATTGGTGTATCAACTTTAGCAGATTTGAATAAGCGTTATACCGTGCGTCTCATAGAATCTTTCTACTACGATATAGATAGTGGCAGAGCTGATGCTGTGTTTTATTTCGCTTCATTTTAATATTTTTACGACAGGGGTTAGATTAGGTAATTTTTTTTTGCTGAAGCTAATCCACACACGACAACCTAAAATAGGGAATAATGAATGGTGGTTACCAAAAAGCAGGGGTAGCCAAGCATGGTCAACGGCGCAAGATTCAGAGTCTTGTCCTGCAGAGGTCCGCGAGTTCAAATCTCGTCCCCTGCACTTTTTTTATCCTTTATTTCCAATTTTTTTGTGAACTGACTAAAAGTATGCATTTTTTTACTATTTTACTTAGGGCGTTTATTTTAGTAGAGGAAAAAGTCTCAATAGGTCTCGAAGGTTTTATCTAAGGTCTCGTAGTAAAGTGATAGATACCAGAAGTTTTAACCTCTTTTCCGTCGTTCACCGAGACA
>JAPKYG010000030.1 GCA_026394435.1 Methanobacteriota archaeon
TCAACGAGGTTTCCACCCCATGTCGAATTGAGACGACTTTCTTCATTGAAAACGTTATCCTTGACTTCATCGACCCGACTACTTACCATGATACCGCAGACCTGCGTTTTCTTGCCAAACGCGAGAATATCTGGTTCGAAATCAAAATGCTGATACGCCCACATCTTGCCGGTAAGTCCAACACCACTCTGAATTTCATCGATGATGAACATCATCTCGTGTTCATCGCAGAGTCGACGTAGTTCATGGAAGAACTCCTTGCGGAAATGATTGTCTCCCCCTTCACCCTGGATTGGCTCTATGATAAGAGCAGCGATATCACCTGGGTTCTGAGCTACTGCTTTTTCTATCTCAGCGACCGCTTGTTTTTCAAGTTCCCTAACATTCTTTACATTTTCACTGTTTAACGGGAATTGTATCTTTGGGTTGACAATACGTGGCCAGTCAAATTTCGTGAAATATTTTGTTTTGTTAAGATTAAACGTATTGGTCATGGAAAGCGTATATCCTGTTCTCCCGTGAAACGCTTCTTTGAAATGAATGACTTTTCTTCCAATTTCCTCTTTTCCTCGTTCGATGTTCTTTCGTATCTTCCAGTCAAAAGCAGTTTTAACACCGTTTTCTATCGCAAGTGCGCCGCCGCTGATAAAAAACAGATGGTGAAAGTGTTTTGGAACTGCGTATTTTGCAAAGGTGTCAACAAACTCAGCCATTTCTACCGTATAAATATCAGAGTTCGTGGGATTGTTAATAGCTATTTCTCCCATTTTTTTGATGAAATCCGGGTTGGTTAATGCAGGATGATTGCAGCCTAATGGAGCGGTAGCAAAAAATGAGAAGCCATCAAGAAAATATTTTCCTGTCCGAGAATCGTATATTCGACAACCCTGGCTTTTCTTTAAATCTAAGACGAGGTCAAATCCATCTGCAAGCATATATTTGCCAAGTGTTTTGTGAACTTCTGTTGGTTTAATCGACATGGTATGTATTCCCCTTTAAAATATGACGTTTATCTGTTTGAGCTTTATCCTTCGTCGTTATAAAATAATATCGGTCGGTTTTATCCCTAAGAAAACACTACGATCAATTTTTTAATATCTCTGTTTTCTCATCGAATTTTATGCCCATTTCTTCCAGTTCATCTAAGATAGGATTGTAGATTTCTGGAATGACAGGGATATGAACACCGGTCATGTTGATTTCTTTCTTAAGAATCATCTTTACTGCGATAGCTGCCGGAAGTGCAACGGTCCGTGCAACAGAAGTGTCGCCATCCAGAATACCGTAGTCAACCAAGGTTGAGGTTGCATATTCTTTTTTCGATGGATATTCTGCGATGAACTCATGATGCATAACAACCATGTCTCGCTCATGTTCACCCATGGACATTTTTTGTAGGGTAAGTGTATTCAGATAATCTAATGGATTATTCTTGTCTTTCGGTAACAGCATATCACCAAAAAGACCAAGCCATTCTAACCGTTTTATAATTGCAGCATAGGGTTTTAGCCCGAGATATTTCGCTGTTGTTTGTGAGAGATTCTCCTTTGGTTTCGCACCGATTAAATGTCTGGTAAGATCCCCATAGGTTTTCCCAGAGAATCCCGTAGGCCGTTCTTCACTGAGCCACCCAAGAGCTACAATGCTTCGTAGCGTTTCGCACCATCCTGTCATCCTGAACGTCCCACGATACACGGTTTTCGCGTCTTTTAATCCATAGATGTCTTGGTATGGCACGGAATTCCGGTTAGGGTAGTTCTCAAACGTTCCGACGCCTTTGATATCTTGTAAGGAATAGTTTTCAAACAGTTGTTCACCAGGAATTGAAATTTCCTTCCCATCTTCTAACCATCTGGCAGCATTCCGTGATGCGAGAAGAACCCCTCGTGGTGACCATGAAAACTTGTACCCGAAAGGATTGTTGTTGGCTTCATGAGAGGGAAGAGCGCCAGTCGTTGATCGAAAGCTCACGACCTTTCCTTTGTTCTTTTCGATATCGTGGATAATCCGCATCGCAGACATATGGTCGATACCTGGGTCAAGACCGCATTCGTTGAGGATGAGAATTCCTGCGTTCTTTGCTTTCTTATCCAACGCCTTCATCGCATCGCTGACATACGAGGTTGTAATCATGGGCTTCTTATGTGTAATGCACATCTCTGCAACCTTGACATGATACGTATAAGGTAAAAGACTCACTACGACGTCTGCTTTGGATATGAAGTCCTCTACTTTTTTATCGTCATTGACATCCAAAGAAAACGCTTCTCCCTGCGGATGTCCGTCGATCATCTGTTCTGCTTTACTGACGGTCCTGCTTGCCATAATCACATGAAAATCAGGTTGATCTAAAAGATACTGAATCATCGGTCGAGAAACCATGCCTGCGCCAAGGACAAGTATTTTTTTCATAGCTATGCCTCCAAATACGCAAAATTGTTAAGCAGCGAAACAAATTACCTTATAAATATTTGTTGATGTGGCGATAAGAGGGAGTAAGTTTTCCCTGATACAAGATTACTGCGTTTTTTATCTCAACAGGCAAAGATACCGCATTAAAATCAGCGACCGTGAAATCAGCTTTCATGATCTCAGGAATAAATCTTAAGAGGGTTTCACTAAACGACTGGGACGATTCCCGAGGTAATTCACAGGGGAGGTTATCGACCGCCATTACGACAATACCATCGCCTTCGCATCCATCCTTAATCGTATCAGTGTTCGGATTATAGAGAAAAACAGGGTTATCCGGGGACGTTGTTTTCTCAGTAAATTCAATGGCACCATTGACATCAGCACTGATGTCACCAACAACTCGCAGACGTGGTTTTTGTTTTGTTTTAAATGATTTCTTTAAATACTTCTTTGTTAGAAGACGCGGATACTTTTCGTTCCAGAAGATACAATTCAAAAGAATTGAGAGAGACGGAATGTATTGTTCAAATGTAGGGCGATACGATTCAGGATGGCTGTAGTACTCTTGTAAATCAAATTTTTTACCAGGGGAAGCAGGTTCTACCATATGTTCTTCTTTGAAAACTACCTTATAGATTACTTTGTTTGAATGGTTTTTAAAAATTGATTCGATTTCTTCTGGTTTTATTTCTTTTATGGGTAAAATATCAAGTATTTCTTGAGCACCAATGGAAACATTCCCATACCCGGTAAATCCAAT
>JAPKYG010000096.1 GCA_026394435.1 Methanobacteriota archaeon
ATTATCCAAAACTCGTGTTAGAATATCAAATGATTTACCACGGAAGCAAATGGGGCGAAGCGATACCAGATTATTATTCGCAACTCCATCAAACTTTTCATACTCTTATAAAACAGTACAAGATTCCGATGCGAATCCCGCAGGAACTCTATAAGGATCTACTCAGTGAAAACGATTTGGTAATTGTGATATTAGAACATCTTGATTATTTGTTGAAACTTGAAGGGAAAAAATCACCGTTTGGATACGCTGCGTATTCGCTTTCACAAGTACAACAACCGTTGTCGACAATGCTGAATAAGTTAGACACCATCGAAGGGGTTGGGAAAACAACAGAAAATATTATTCGGGAGATATTAAACACCGGCAGCTCGACGTTTTACGAACACTTATTAAAAGGGTGAATATAGGAGATACGAATGGAGTTATCACAGCAGGTCATTTTTGCGTTTCTCCTCACGCTCCTGGCGGGTCTTTCGACCGGGATAGGAAGTCTCATTGCGTATTTTATCAAGAAACCAAAGACCATATACCTTTCGTTCTCGTTAGGTTTTTCCGCTGGTGTGATGATCTATGTCTCCTTTGTTGAGCTTTTGCCGAGAGCAGTAATAACAGTCGGACAATTCACCAGTGTTATTGCATTTTTCGTTGGAATCCTTCTTATCGCAGTCATCGATATGATGATTCCTGAAGAACGAAACCCTCATCATTTCAAGGAGATGCCCGATGTCCTTACCCTTAAAGTAGATAAAACTCTGCTGAGAACAGGATTGTTTACCGCGCTAGCTATCGCGATTCATAACTTCCCTGAAGGCCTGACCACGTTTGGAACAACGCTTAGTGATGAACGACTTGGAATTGTTATTGCACTGGCGATTGCGATTCATAATATCCCTGAGGGGATCTCTGTTTCTGTTCCGCTGTTTTATGCGACAGGTGATAGAAAAAAAGCATTCCGGTACTCGTTCCTTGCTGGTCTTGCAGAACCAGTTGGTGCAGTGATAGGATTTGTTATCCTTCTGCCGTTTTTATCTCCCGCTTTACTTTCTTCGTTGTTAGCATTTGTCGCAGGAATCATGGTGTACATCTCCATAGATGAGCTACTTCCAATGGCACATCGCTATGGTCATAGTCATACCGTTATACTTGGATTTATCTTAGGGATGGCTCTTATGGCAGCGAGTCTTTTTATACTGTAGGAAATTAAGAATCAACTCTTGGACTGGTGCTAGAAGAAATAAAGCAATCCAAAGACAAGAAACGGTAGAATTATTGTCAGAGCCCCACCAGTTCTGTTTACGGTTTTTGTGTAATCCACATCTTTCCAGTATTCATCATCGATATAGATGAGTGTTGTCGCAAAGAGCGATGATGCGAGGAATGCATAGACCGCGATCATGATTTTATCAATAAGAATGAGCGAGGGGAGTGGAGGAAGCGATGAGGTTTGACTGAGATGGAACATTACCGCGGAGATCAGCATACTTGTTCCAAGACCGAGTCTATGAGTGATTTTATCTGCCTTAAAGAAGAACGAAAGCCCAGAGACAATGCAGAAGATGATCGGTGGCAGTAACAGTTTTGCTGCAGTGAGCCCTGCATCTCGTTCTAGTTTAATGGTGTAGGTGAGTTGAGAATATTCTTCACCCCAGGGGTACTCATGGATGGAGACATTCGTGTTATATGATTGAATCTTCCATCCTGCGATACGGAACTGCTCGTCAACACCCAGTACGTCTGTCATCGGTGAATAAGTCACTGTGGAGATGTTGTATGTTGAATCCTCTATGATGATCTTTAAATCTTGGGAATCAAAGGGATACCTGTTGAATTCCGGGGTGATGAACAGGCTCGCTTGAACACGGTACCACACCTCGGACGTGCTGTTGGTTCGTACATCATAGATTTTTTCTTTGGAGGTCGCCCGACCATTCATGAATTCAAAATTCATCGGGGAGATGTTTTGGTTCTCCCATTGAAACATTAAATAAAAATCAAGAACGTATGTTCCTTTTGTGAACTCAAAGTTCCCTATGGAGATAACATAGATTCCAACGTTGATTGTTGTCCCATCATTTATGAGTTGTTCTTCTTCTGCTGCTGTACTTATCGCTGAAAAGACGAGCGAGCAAACTAAGAAGAAAAGGAATATGACAGAGATTCTTGTCGTACGCATGTAAACCTCGCATAAGTAATTGTTTTAAAAATTTTCTGTAAAAACAATCCACAGATGAAAAGATTTGAACACGAGTACACTGGTAAAAACATATTGTAATGTTGTTAATTTTTTGGTTTTCGATAGGTTCGTCCCGCCATTGTATCTCTCGTTTCATGGATAAGGCAAGGACATTTTGTGCTTTTAAGAAGAACACAAGTGGGGTCATAAGGACATACCCTATCTTTGATGGATAGCGTTCTTTTCCCTATCAGTGTTCCTTAATAAATCGAGAGAGAATTAGAAGATGTAAGGAATGTGATAAGGGAGAGGATAACTATCAACATGTGACATGTTGTAGGGTTTCTGAATTGGATGCCAATCGAAATTTACCCAAGGAAGCTCCCTTATACCAATAGATCCTCTCACCATTCTTGGACGGAAAAAAGACCAATCATCCCAGTAATTACTTTTCCATTTCGTGAAAAAAGCATTGAAAAAAAAGGCCTGATTGGAGTTATTAATAAAATTGTTACCGATAATAACATTTTTATTTGATTCGGTCAGTTTTAGACCAATATTGTTGTTTCGAATCGTGTTCTTTCCATTGATACTATTTTCGTTTGATGCACCTCTCAGATAAATACCGCAATCTCCATTATTACTGATTATATTTCTCGTGATATTCGAACGTTTACAGTGTTCCATCTCAATACCATTTTCATAATTCATGGTTATCCTGTTATCTGCTATTTGATTACTATTCGCCCAATGCGCATAAATTCCCTTCTTATTGTTTAGGATACTATTATTTTGAACAATATTCCAAGATTGCTCATAGGCGTAATTCAGGTAAATTCCAATCGCATTGTTTTGAATGATGGTATTTTCAACGGTCACATTTGAATTTAAAGAAAGCGTCTTTAAACCAGCATTATAGGTCTGTTTCCCACTATTTTGTATGGTCAATCCAGAAATTTTAACGCCTGGAACAGAAACAGTCACCACGTCATCGATTCCTCCCCCATCTATTATAGTCGTGTTCTTATTTTCTCCGTCTAAATTTATGGTTTTATTGATAATCACATGTTCATCATATGTTCCATTCCTGACATAAATAGTATATCCGTTGTAAACATGATTGATGGCTTCTTGAATAGTATGAAAGGGATACTCCTTAGTTCCATCCCAAGGACCTTCAGTATTGTTTTTATCAACATAGACGATGGGAAATCTCCCATAAACACCAGTCAAATAAAATGATTTTTTTCCGATTCCACATTCTCCATATTTAATTTTCACCCATCCATCATCCTGATAGTCTGTCCCCCAACTGTTTTTAACAATCCAATATCCTGGATCGTCATTATAACCGACAATCGCCATATAATGAGCCCCCTTCACCTTTCCCCATCTATGTTGATAGATTCCTTTCTTATGATAGGCAAAATCCTGATAGACGAGAAAGTAGCTTGGCACTGGTCCATTCGTCACTAACGCGGTTTTAATTGCGACAGGATCATCAGGAAGATAGCACCAATCTGAGATTTTTACCGTTCTGTTTTTCCAGTCGGGAGATGTTGTGTTTAAAGGATATTGATATTTATCATGGGGATACGGCCAACATGCTTCATCAGGGACACCATATTCTTTCAGAAAACGGGTGTCATTTTCTGGGTAGGAACCCCAATTAATATTACCTCCGCTATAGAAAAAGAGATGAGCTTCCGAAAGGTCGCATCCAAATGGATAACCGACGTTATACTGAACCATCGTTTCAACGGCAGCAACAAGTGCAAATGTTTCACAGCTGGGATAAGGCTTTTGATTTCGAATTGGTGTGGTATAATCCGTTCCATTGATATCACGCCAACTGAATGATGAGGGAAGAACCAGGGTTTCCAAAGAATCACGTTTTTCCTGTTTAAGAGGTACTAAAAATGTTTCTGAATCACTTTGTAATCCTTGTACTAGAGGAAATATACTGTTTCCAATGAAAAAGATTGCACAAAAAACGAGAATCATGGTGTTCGTCTTCATTATTACCTCTCTCTCTACTTTATTATTATTTATGTTGAAAGGTATATTTATACTTAAAGTTTTTATTTTAATAACAAATATTTTAATCAAATAGGTGAAACAAGTTACTATCTGGCTTTGTTGCCAATACTTTAGAGCCCCCATACGATTCATCAGAAGAAAAATCACCAGATCCCTTGTATCAGTCGCCTCCTTACTTCCTTTGTTTATTTGGCGTACCAAGACTACTCCTTATGAAGGTTGATATCTTCTAAATAATTCCGTTCGTGAAATGTGCAAACCCTGTTAAAGAAACGATGCATTCTCCTGCGAGGCATGAGGTGTAGAGCATGAAAACAGTAACCGATATATTACACTATGAATTCGGGAAACTACATGCAAAATTCAGAACCATTTCCATTATTCATTTAAAAGATTTACATGCGGAAATCAATGAATGGAAACGAAACGGACTAATTACTGAAAAATTTTTTAAACAAAATTATGGTGAATTTACCTTTCAACCTCCTACAACACTTCGTAATGCATGCTCAATCATTGTCATTGGTATTCCACAAAAAATTACTCCTATAGAATTTTTTCATAAAGGGAAACGGTATCAGACGGTTATCCCACCAACCTATGTGTATTCCGAGGTACGAACTGCTTGTAAGGAAATCTTATCGCGGATTTTACAGAAAAAAGGATATTCCGTTGATCGTGCAAAACTACCTTTGAAACTGCTTGCGGTGAAAAGTGGATTGGGGCAATATGGGAAAAATAATATCTGTTATGTTGATGGAATGGGGAGTTTTACTCGATTGGAAGCGTTTTACACAGATTATGAGTTTCCCACCGATGATTGGCATGAAAAAGAAATCATGGAATCATGTACAACCTGTTCTTTGTGCCAAAATGCTTGTCCTACTCACTGTATCCCCAAAGAGCGTTTTTTAATTCACGCAGACCATTGTCTCACCTATCTCAATGAAAACAAGGAAGACTTTCCCTCATGGGTTACTTTGCAGTCTCACAACGCGTTGGTGGGGTGCATGCACTGTCAAATCGTTTGTCCTCAGAATAAAAAGTTTCTTCAATTGAATGAAAAAACCATCAATTTCTCCGAAGAAGAAACATCAATTATTTTACAAAAAACGCCCCGAGAACACGTATCACCGACACTAGCGAAAAAATTAGCAGTTCTTGACATTGATGAATACTATTCATTATTGGAAAGAAACCTA
>JAPKYG010000102.1 GCA_026394435.1 Methanobacteriota archaeon
GTTGTATCGTAAAGATCCAATGCCGACCAGCTCTGCGATTTTTTTCATTTGAGAGTCAGTAAGTTCACTGGCTCTTCTTTTTTTGACTTCTTCGTACGCCCTCTCAATACACTCGTCAATAAGTTCATCAAGATACACAACGCGTCCTCGTCGTGTTGACATCTTGCCACCAGGGAGCGAGACGAATGCATAGAACACGACCTGCGGGAGAATCTTCGTCTGTAAAAGTTCGAGAGCGGCTCTAACCTGTTTTGATTCTAGTTTATGGTCTTCACCAAGAACATTCACCAGCATGTCCGCATGGTGTGCTTTCCATTGATGATACGCGATATCCCTGGTTGCATATAGGGTAGTACCATCGTTTCGTAAAAAGAAAAATTTGGTGTTTCTGCCTTGGATACCAAACGGTTCCATGTCTAAGTAGAAAGCATTGTCTTGCTCATGGCAATGAGGTGTTTGTTGCAGTTCTTTGATGACCCTTTCGACGCTTTTATCATACATAAAAGTGGATTCAGGTATATAGGTATCAATTTGAATGTTGATCCGTAAAAGGCTTTGTTTTATGCCTTCTAAGACTGGTACATAGGATGAATGGATCATCTCTATGGTTTTAGGATCACCTTGTTCTAATTTCTTAACAATATCAGCAATTTGTTGGGCAACGGCTTCATCTGATTCCATGCGTTCATTTGCTGTTTGGTAAAATCCAACGTTTTGATGATCAGCTTTTTTATTTTCAGATGTCGGAATGTGTCTGTGGTCAATGTTGTTGACCCCCCAGGCGAGAATCGCAACCTGTTTCCCCATGTCATCAAGATAGAATTGTGATTCAACATCATAACCAGCTGCCTTGAAGATACGTACGAGGGTATCGCCGATAATTGGGTTGCGTGCCCGTCCCACATGTAGTGGACCATTTGGGTTTGCAGAGGTGTGCTCAATGATGACCTTTTTCTTCTTTTTTGGTAAATAACCGTAATTGTCTTTTTTATCCAAAATTGATTGGAGTGTTGCAGTGGTAAGACAGGTGGTATCTACAAAGAAGTTGATATATCCCCCTTTTGCTTCTACCGTTGTGATCCATTTGTTTTTTGGGATGTTTGCTGCGATCTCTTTTGCTATCTCCATTGGTGATTTTTTTAAAAGGGGTGCAAGGGAAAAACAGGGGAATGCAAAGTCACCCAAGCCTCCTGGGGGTATCTCTACTCGGATCTCTTCGTTACTGTGGTATTTTGCAACCACCTTCTGTAGTTCTGCTGTGATTTCTTTTTTACATTGGTCAAGAGGATACATGGTATAGTGTGGGAATTGCCATGGTGTTAAAAGGTTTTGTTATTTCAGTGCTTGATCTTTTTCGCGAGTTTTTATTTGGTTTTATCAATATATTTATATAGGTACAAAACTCATATATCCATTAAGAGTAAGTAGTTATACTAACAATTGTTAATTATTCATTAAGGGAACTAATATGAAGAACACATCCAAAAAAAATAGTATGTATTGGAAGGTCGGTTTTATCACACTTGTTTTACTGTTGACAACTGGCTCTGCATTAGTGGCGGGTCAGAACAGCAATGGAAATGACTATATCACGAAGATTTTTACATTTACTGCGCCACAGATTCATCAGATCGTCATCAACAATCAGTTGTACGATGAAGTACTCATGCCAGATGCCCAAGGCGCATGGAATGCTGGTGAACCAAATCTCCCAGCATATGGCGTCTCAGTCTTGCTTCCACAAGGAACAACAGTCGCCGACATTACAATGCAACCAGGGACAAAAATCCAGTTAGGATCTGGTTTTACCGTAGCACCTGTTGAACAACCTGTGAAACTCTCAGAACTTACAACGGTTTGCGCGAAAGGAACTACAGATCCAACAATTTACTCTTCCGATAATGTGTTTCCAAGCACTTTATTTTCAACAGTTGGCACCTATAGTTTCCGAGGTTATAATCTACTTATTCTTCTGCTGTATCCAGTACAATACCAGCCAATTTCTGGACAACTTTCTTACTTTGATGAAGTGACCGTAATAGTAAAAACCATACAAACAGGTTCAGTAAGCCCCTTGTACAGAAGTCTTGAAAAAGACAGGATCGAAGTTGCAAAGAAAGTTGATTCTCTTGATTCTATATCGTCATATAAGATTATCTCTTTTGCCCCTCTTACAGCTGCAGGTTATGATCTGTTAATCCTGACGACCGATGCGCTGAAAGAAGGGTTTGTTCCTCTCAAAGAGGCTCATGAAGCACAAGGACTTAAAACTGAAATTAAAACACTTACCGATGTCTCTCTATTATTAGGACAAGTGACCCCAGAAACCATTCGGGATTTCATTCGAAATGAGTACATCACTAATGGTATCAATAACGTGCTCATTGGTGGTGATTCTGATGTTATTCCAGCAAAAATGTTGTGGGTACAAGCTGGGCAAGATTCCACTACTATGCCATCTGATCTTTACTACGGCTGTCTTGATGGATCCTTTAATTATAATGATGATGACAAATGGGGTGAACCGCATGATGGGGAGGGTGGTGGTGATGTTGATCTTGTTGCTGAGGTGTACGTAGGAAGAGCATCTGTTGGTGATATCACTGAGACAAATAACTTCGTGCAAAAGACGATTTCATATATGAACACGGGCGGGTATTCAAGTGGCCCTGCATTGATGATTGGAGAATATCTCTGGGGACCACCAAACAACTCGGTGACATTCGGCGATGATTCCATGGATGAACTGATCAATGGGTCTCACGCGAATCAGTACACCACAGTTGGAATGTCTCTTGATGCATATACGTTCGACAGGTTGTATGACCACAACTGGTCAGGGTTTAATCTGAATTATCCATGGAATACTGGCTGGTCAACCGCTGAAATCATCAGTCGTATCAACAATGGCGTACGTTTCATCAATCATCTTGGGCACTCAAGCACCACCTATACTATGAGGATGGTACCGAGTGACATTCAGGGACTTTCAAACACGGTTCTTCCATTTGTTTATTCACAGGGCTGCTATGCAGGTGCATTTGATGAGGGAGACTGTATGGCTGAATACTTCACGGTAAAAACCACCCATGCAGCATTTGCAGCAATCATGTGTGCTCGCTATGGATGGGGAACCCCAGGGAGTACAAATGGCCCGTCACAACGCTTCCACAGATTCTTTTGGGATGCTGTATTTGGAGAAAATATCACATCGATTGGAAAAGCAAATCAGGATTCAAAAGAAGAAAATCTGAAAAAAATTAACGGCCAATGTATACGATGGTGCTACTATGAAATGAACCTGTTCGGCGACCCAGCACTCACGCTTATTACACGGAATAATACACCACCAGAGAAACCATTGACACCGTCCGGAACAAGAAGGGGGAAGGTTGGACAGAGCTACACCTTCAACGCCTCAACAACCGATTCAGATGGTGATACACTCTATTATAAATGGAGTTTCGGGGACGGAACCTTCAGCGCCTGGCTCGGGCCATATACCTCCGGTGAACAAGTTAGTATCTTGTATAATTGGTCAAAATGGGGGAATTATAAGGTTCAAGTAAAAGTAAGGGATGAACATCGAAGTGAAAGCGACTGGTCAGATCCTTTACCCGTGAAAATGCCGTTTATAGTGAGAGTCCCGTTGATAGAACGTATCTTTGAATTCCTTGAGCAGCATTTTCCCCGATTATATTTTCTATTGAATACGTTATAAATAAAAGAGAAAGAGACGTTCATTCGAAATAAAGCATCTATATTTTTTCCGATGCGGGATAAGTAGTATAATAGGTGTTATGGCTTTGTGAAGAATATTTTCTATCTTGTAAAAAGAAGGTGTACGATGACAAAGGCATTGAATCATAAGTCTCTTGGTTTACAAGAATACGGGATGTGTTGCGAAAAGTGTATTGTAGTATGGCCTATCTCTTTATGATTTTTGGATGACAAGAACGAGTTGTTTTGTCGTTTTTATGTTTTTATTTTTATTCCGTGTTAAAAAAGTATAAGTACTTACAAAATGATTCTTTTGCGAGGATGATGGCACAAATTAACAGTACCTTGATAATATTTATCGCGGTTTACCTGTGGTTTACCATCGCTTTCAAACTATTCATCAGAAGGAAAAAAGGATTGTTAAAATATATCATGGTTTACCAGAGGTTTACCATGGTTTACCAGCATTTTTAAGGGGAAAATTTCAATGAATAAAACGATATCATTAAAGCTCACTTCTCAGGAGGAAGAGATCATTAGTTCCATGCGAAAAAAAGGTACCTCGCCAAGCACGATTATACGCGAAGCGTTCTGGAACTATGTACAGCAAAATGAGGTTAAAAATGGGGAGAAACCATATAAAGAGGTAAACCAGGTAAACCACTTATACCAGGAGAAGATAAATCAAGATAATAGAAAAGGTTATAAAGAGGTAAACCAGGTAAACCAAAAGGTAAACCTTGCAGAAGATTTTCTCCGAGAAAAAGTGGTAAACCAGCAGGTAAACCATGTTGATCAATCGCATGACACATTTTTAGAATATTACATGTATCAACTTCACGTACAAATCCAACATCTCGAAAACGAAATTAACGACTGGAAAACACGTTATACTACAGAAACACAATATTGGAAAGAATCATATCAATCATTACAAGGTGAATATCAGAACCATGTTAAAGATTCAACGAAACGTATCGATGAGAAATTTGATCGCGTTATGTTCTACATTGAAGAATCACGTAAAACACCTATACACAATTTTGAGATATCAAAACAAGCAGATATATCTTTAGAAAAACAAAAGAAAAAATGGACTTCTCAGATGGTTCGGATGTAATAAAGGAGAACAATCCTGTAGGAGATTCTTTTTTTACTTTGTGAAAACAATGAGTAAAACCATCAACATTTATATGTGATGAAGATATTAACGGTGTGAATTGGGATGGATTTGCTATGCGCAGAACGATTGCACTCAAACTCTCTGAAGAAGAGGATCAGATTGTTACGCAACTCAATAAAAAGGGCGTGAGTAATAGTGAGCTTCTGAGGAATGCCCTTCGCCAATATTTTGAATTAATTCATGAATCTCCGTTTCAAGATGACCAGTTGAAAAGTAGTTTGCATATGGAAGAACACACAAACACGGGGTTTTATGACTCTTTTAAAGGCTTGAAACAGGAGATACAGGAATTACGGGAACAGATGAAGATAACACAAGTACAAGTTGAAAGCGATGTCATGACACTTCAGAGACAGATGTATGAGCTTCCTATAACAGGTCATATCTCTAAGCAGATTTCAGCTCCGGTGAAAGTCAAGGCTGTTTCCGATACCCATCATGAGGTTGATGAATTTCTTAAGAAACGATTACAACGAATGGATCTGTGGAAAAAATAGAGACCCATAAAAAATTTTTATTGGGGCGTTGCAAAATATCCTTTGACGGTATGTACTAATTGTTGGGTGTCAAATGGTTTTGTGATGTAATGATGGATATATTGTTTGAGATCATCAAATCTCCAATCACATTCATCCTTTGCAGATATCATTGAAATGACATTTCCTTTATTAAGGCCTCTAATTACAATTTGACGAATGGTTGTCCATCCATCCATATGCGGCATCATAATATCCATAAGGATGACACCTTTGAATCCGTTTTCGAGTTCATCGATACAATCTTTTCCGCATGGCACGGTGTAGACTTCAAATCCTTCCGATTCAAAGAGTTCACGAATAGTAATAAGAATATCAGGATCGTCATCAACGATCATAACCTTTTTTTGCATCCGTAAGGGAAATCCATATGCGGGCTATTAATTTTTTGTTTAAAATGCAACGAAAATATTTTTTTTAAGTAGTATAAAATAACAGATAGAGCCGGGTAAACATGTTTTCTTAGGAGATCATAGGGTCGAACGCGTCTCGGTTCTCAGACGATGTAGAAGGTTCTCGTCCGTTTAATCTTTTTGCGATAAGATGTAAAAAGTTTTTTTCGACGGTTTCAACTTGTCGTTTGCTCAGGTTTGTTTTTCGGATTAATATTTCTCCTTTTTCGTTGATGACTTCGATGATACCTCGCTCTGGGTCTGAGATAACCTTGAAGATTTTTCCTTTTGTTTGGAGCCAGGCCCAGATGTGTTCACTTGTCATAACAATTCCTTTTTTTATATATTTTTAAGTTAATTTAACAGTATATAAACATTGCGACAAAAACAGAAGAAAAAAGAGGAAATTGAAAGAGGTGCTCAATCATGGAAAGGGATTTTTTCACTCTGATAGTTTATCACCGTACTTTTATATAGTATTATTAAGAGAATTGGATATGGCAGTAGGTAAAGAGATGGAACGGGATGAGAAGATGATACTTGGAAAAGGGATAGAAGCGTTCGTTATGAGTATGCTTATAGTTTGCTTAGTCGGAAATCTTTTTCTAATTGAGAATTGTACTGCTGCTGGAACAACCATTTATGTTGATGATAGCAATACCGCAGGACCCTGGAACGGAACACAAGATTACCCATATAAAACCATACATGAGGGGATTACTGCTGCAATTGCTGGTGATACTGTTTCAGTCTTAAGCGGGACATACAATGAAAATTTGGTTATTACCATGGATTTAACATTAGTTGGTGAAAACAAAGATACCACCTTTATCGATGGTGGAGGAAACGGTCATGTTGTAAATGCTCATGGAACGAGTGATAGTGAAATTCATGTCCATATCTCTAAACTAACCCTAAGAAACGCGGGAGGAAGTGGTTTCGACGGTATTACATTTTCTTATGTAACAACTAGTGAAATCGCTGATAACAAAATGTCAAATAATAAAGGTGAAGGAATTTCCCTTGACCATTGTAATGCAATAACTGTTCATAACAATCTTATTACGAATAATGATGCAGCAGGTATAAGTTTAACGGCTGCAGATCAGAATATCATCGAGAATAATATTGTTCAAAATAATCAAAAAGGAATTCATCTCGCATCTTTTTCTTTGAACAACCAAATGATAGGTAATACCATCCATGATAACAATATGTATGGAGTGTATGTTGTCCAATCATCAAACAATATATTCACCCGAAATGATCTCTCTGGTAACAGTCAGAATGCACAAGATTCATCAACAAATTCGTGGAGCTCAAATGGCCAGGGGAACTTCTGGGGGGATTATAACAAAAATGATAACAATAGTGATGGTATTGGAGACAAGCCGTATGCTATTCCAGGGGGAAACAACATCGATGGATACCCACTTGGATATTTCAATCAACCTGAACAACCTGGTGGTGGAAACCAACAACCAATTGCAGTATCGCTTTCGATTTCAAAAACCTCAGCAAATTTTGTGGAATTAATATCCTTTACAGGCCAAGGAATTGATTCAGATGGGTCTATAGTTGGTTATAATTGGCGATCAAACCTAAACGGAACACTCAGCACAGAGCAATCATTTAGCACGTCAACTC